>JALYNE010000073.1 GCA_030773375.1 Pseudomonadota bacterium | reverse complement strand
CACCAGCGCGGACAATCACCTCCTCGTCCTGCTCCTCGCCGAAGAGAAAACGCAGGGCGCCACTGATCATATAGGTGACCTGCTCATTGTGGTGACGGTGAGCGGGAACGATATTCCCTTTTGGAATTGTGATTTGGCCGATCATCAGCTTACCGGACGTGACGAAGCGGCGCGTGATGGTGCCCGGCATCTGCTCCAGCTTCACATCCTCCCAAGACCACACCTTAGGCTTCTGGGTATCGGCCATTACATTTCTCCGCTGGGGTGAGTTTGCTACTCGTCTATCCGCCAGATGCTCTTTCCACCACCCCGGCCTAGAAGCGGACCCTCTGCTTTCGGCCAGACCTCCCCAATCCGGTGCCCTTGTTTTCATCGCGGCCAATCCTGGCCGATGAGGAGCAACAGCATGGCACATTCGATCTACGATCCTGGACAGGAACACCGACCGGCTTGGAATGCAGGGCACAAGCTCGGGGCTAAGAGGCCGCTGAAGCCGAAGCAGGTCTGGGCGATCCGCTTTTGGTTGGAGCGGGAGCGGAGGCTCCGGGATCGTGCTCTCTTCGATCTCGCGATCGACAGCAAGCTGCGCGGCTGCGATCTCGTGAAGGTTCGGATCCGCGACCTGCTGAGCAGTGGTCGAGTTCGTGCTCGGGCAATGGTAATTCAGCAAAAGACCGGCAGGCCAGTCCAGTTCGAGCTGTTGGAGCCAGCACGCACTAGCCTTCTTGGTTGGCTTGAACGACGCGGCGGCGCTCTGGACGATTTCGCGTTTCCTAGCCGGCTCGACGCCGCTCACCACATAAGCACGCGACAATATGCCCGGCTGGTAGACGAGTGGGTGACCGCGATTGGTCTACGCTGTGAGGATTATGGCACCCATTCGCTTCGCCGAACGAAAGCGGCGATCATCTACAAGCAGACAGGAAATCTGAGAGCCATTCAGATCCTGCTGGGTCACACGAAGATCGAGACGACGGTGCGATACCTCGGTGTGGAGGTTGAGGATGCACTAGCTCTCGCGGAGGGAACGGAGGTCTGACTGGTAGGCGAGCTTCTCGTCTGCAGGGGCTCGCCTACTCCTAAACAGGCAGGCTTGCGCCAGTCTCAGTCGTTCGCGGCTAGTCACTTGAGACCCGGAAGCAGAACGTCTGCTCTCCCGGTTCTCCTAGCCCCCGACGGCGCTAGCTCGGGCGTTGGTGTGAAAACCCAACGCTGATCTTGAACCTGCGAAGCAGCTTACTCGGCGGCAATTTGCGACAGCCGCCGGCGGGCCTCGCCGATACGCGCGACCAACCCTGCGGGGATCGCCGCGCCGTAACTTTCCCTGAACTTTCCCTCTGAATAGGCCAGCGCCTTCAGCAAGTCTTTCGCAGCAGTGCGCGCAGCCAGTGGCTCAGTGCTGCCGATCCGGTTGATCCAGAGCGGCTGGCTATGAGCGAAGTGGGCATAGGACATGATCGGCCAGGCGGTTTCGCCACCGACGGCGCGTGCCGCGATCCATCCACCCAGCGGCAGATCGACCTTTCCAGCATAGCGCTTGCGACCCTTGCCGGCGAAACCTTCCAAAGTCTGGACAACCTGTCCATTGACGACAATTTCCACGCGCTCGACCGGACGAACGCTGATCAGGTCGATCGACCAATTGCGGCTGCCCTGCGGTACGGTCGAGCCCGGCTTCTTGCCGTCGACTTCGAAGAGCAGCGCAGGACCGGTGGTGACAAATCCCTGGCCCGAACGCACCTGCTCGACCGCGGACGCGTAGCCGTCGCGAGCGTTTGTGGCGGGCACATAAGCCCGCGCTGTCCCGATTGCCGGCACCCGATAGAAATTGGCCATCATGTCGGTTCCGGAAGTGGCCGGCATGGTGCGCCCCATATTGAGAAAACGATACCAGGCCTGTGCCGTGCCGAGGGGGCTGGTCCACTGGCAGACCAGTTCAAGACCCATGCCATCGGAAAGCACGCCGTCGACAACGAGTTCGTAAGGCAATCCATTGACAGCAAGATCGGCGAATGGATCGCTGTCTCCGCGGACCGCGTGAACATAGGTCGCCAGGGCGCCCTGTGCCTTCGCAAAGCGGTTCACGAGGCCATTATGCAGCTCGCGATTGCCATAGACGGGCGTCGTCGGACCAAAGAACCACGGCTGGAATGGCTCGGTCGCGCCGATCATTCCAACGTGACCATGATAATCGGAGCGCACTTCCTGCGTGAGCCACGCGCTCGTGCCGTCCTTCGCCGCAGCTTTCTGACCTATGCGATCTGCGTCAATGAAGCGATTATACTGGTTCCATGCCATTGGCGCCGCGAAATCCAGATCCTCGCCTTGCATCGGCAGCAGCAGGTCCGGCAGCTCGAGCTCGTTGACCCCGCTGCCGTTGAGGTGGACGTGGTGATCGGCCGATGCGTAGCCGGCACGATCCGCATCCCAGATCTGCGCGATATGGAGCGTGGCAGCGACACTGCGCCCCGGAACGACACGCACCTCCTGAGCCTGCGGAAGGGAGAAGGGCCCGTGCGTCGCCACGATCCGATAATTGCCTTCGGGCAGCTGCAAAGTGGTCCTGCCGTCGGTATAGAAATAGACCGGCCCGTTCTGGTTATCGACAAAGGTAGACCCATGCGGGTTTGCGATCGGATGGCCGTCCGCTCGCGTGATCGATAGCCGCGCCGGAGTCGGCCCAAGAGCGCCGCCGCGGCCCCTGGTACCGGTGGCGATGGCAAGCTCGCCCATCTGCGCGCCGTAATCCCATCTCCTGATCTGCACCTGGCGGGGCGTTCCTCCCGCAGCGCCAACCACCATCAGCCTGAACTGCTGTTTCGCATCCGCCAGGACGTAATAGATTTGGGAGCCGTCCGCCGACCAGGCGGGGAATAAGGCTTTCCCGGTTGCCGGGGTGAGCCATCTCGGAAAGGCGGGATTGTCGACGTCCATGACGGCCAGCCTGACCATATTGCCCTCGCCGACCCCGTAGACGATAGCCCGCTCAACCGGATGTGCGTCGGGATTTAAATGCGCCATCCAGCCTTGCTGGAAAAGAATGGGCCCCGCCGTTCCGTCCGCGTTGCGAAGCCGCAGGGCTTGGGCAGGTCCAACGGCTTCCTGATACAGGATGCGGCCGTCTCTCAGCGCTCGTGCGGAGCGCGCCACCCGAGCGCCTGAGGTCAATGCTTCGTCAAGGCCGGTGTCGAGATTGCGGCGCCAAAGGTCCAGTCGTCCACCTCGAGCCGAAGTGTAGATTAGAAACTTGCCGTCTTTGGTGAAGGTGGGGTCTAGGTCGATCGCTGGCGTGTCAACCTTCGAAAGCTGCGTGCCGTCCAGCCCCACAATCACGATGGACGTGTCCGATCCGCTGTCACGGATGAGAGCGATGCGTTTACCGTCGGGCGACCAGCTCGGCCGAGCGTCGACCCCGCTTGCATTGGTGAGACGCCGAGCAACTCCGCTGCTCAGATCAAGCAACCAGATCCACCCCTGATGTGCGAAAGCGAGTGAGGTGCCGTCGGGGGATGGGGCCGGATAAACAGGCCCGGAAGATAAAATCGGCAGATGCTCCTGCTCGAGGTAGAGCTGGTGCGCGAAGGTTTCCACCTTGGGGTAGCGATTGGTCCATTGCGCCGACACTGCGGCCGCCGAAGAAAGCCAGACCGCCGCAACCAATGCGAACAGGTACCTCTTCCTAGCAGATCCGATGCAGGTCATCTTTTGCCGCCTCCCGACGAGCGCGTGTCGCACGGGCCAATCTGCATGACAATGGGCGGCAAGTGGACCTCCCAAATTGAAGGTAGCGAGGGTCAGTCGGCGCAGTCCCATAGCGGCGACTCGGATGGTCTCATATGCGCCAGAGTCAGTCACTCGTTAGACTTGAGCGGCTCCTCGAAAGCAGACGTTAGCCCCGCTCGCAGCCCGAACAGGTCGTACCGCGCCTGTCTACTCCCGCGCAGGATACGATAAATATTGTATGTGTCCCCATCCGGGGTGACCGTTCCTAGAGGCTGCTCACTAGGCCTAGGCGGGGTGAAGCCGCTGCCGCAGTTCCGAAACCGTAGTACTCGTCATGTCCACGGTGCAGGTGACAGGTCTTGCCCGTCTTCGTCGGCCCCGATGTAGCAGCTCAGTCTCGTCCATGAATGCCGGAGTCCGACATTCCCGGGAGCTTGATCGCCTGATCCCCGCCTCGAGCTTCCTGCCGAGTAAGGTCAGCGGCAGGCGATATTGAAGATTCTTTCTTCCGCCGAATTCTGGAAAATCGGGGCAGCCTCTCGATGCGGACGAACGATATTGTGAGAGATGGTCCGTCCATCATCTCGAATGTAGGCGAGAATGGTTTCCATTCTCAACGAGCAGTCAATCTCAAGTTCGTTCCAGGAGGTGCCCTGACCAAGCACGAAGTCGCGTCGGGTCCATAGCGTTACTTTGTCAGCAGTCCGCCTGACACTGTCCTTGTCGAGATATTCCTCGTAAAGGTTGGCGCTGCCGCCTACGCGAACCCATCGGTCTGGCGGAGCCGCCATAGCGAGGGCCACTGCAATCACGAACATTCTTCATCCTCCTGACATGAGCATAGCAGGATACGCTTCGGTGGTGTCGCCGCGTGGATGTCGGGCGAGCTTTGGCGATAAAATCGGCGCGCCATCGCCACGACCCGGCACCCATCGCATTCGCCCGATCTTCGCAGATCCGATCCGCTCCTGTGAGAACTCGAAGCTTGCGCCGCCTCCAAACTGCCGGTGCGCCGGAGGCAACCGGTAGGACGAGCCCAACCAGCCTTGAGGTAGGTAAAGCTTCATGAACTCGCTCTTTTTGGATTGCCGGAAATTCAACCTGTCGCGCTCAACGCCGGATGGCTCCCGGGACCCAGCTCGCAAGCGGGCCGGCCGGATTATTCCTAGGGTTGCTCAGCCGGCGGCGGCGCGCCTTCGTGCGCTGCCAGCGCCGTGCCGGTGAGCTCGAGGACAGCGCCCGCACGCTTCACCTTGAAGCTGAGTCGATCCCCTACCTTCTTCTCTTTCATGTAGGCCCTGAGCACTTCGCGGCTGATCGGCCTGCCGCCCGCTTCGATCAGTATGTCGCCGACCTTGAAGCCGAGCGCCGCTCCGGTGCGGCCCGGCAGTATGGAAGTAACCTCCCCACCTTGGGTGTCCCCTTCCGCCATATGGTCTAATGCCATGCCCAAGCTGATGGGCTTCGCTGCCTCCTGAGCGGCGACATGAGCGGGCGACAGCGCGAGCGCGACACCGGCAGCGACAATCGCGGCGAACTTCAACACGTGCATTATCTCTCTCCAGGGAAAAGCATGATTGTTTCAGCCCCGGCGAAGGAACGTGTTTTCGCCGGGAACAAAGCCGGGGAGCGGAAGCAGGCTGCCGCTCCTCCAGCGCTCAGGCTCAGCTATCCTTGTACTTGACGTTGCACCCGTACGGACGGCTGGTGGGTACCGACACGGGCTTGCGCGCCTTCAACTCGCTCAAGGCAGCCAGGACATGGTTGCGGGCGCCATGGATGTCCGCGGGGTTGGGCGTCGGCTTGTCGTCGATCCCGCCCATGTAGACGAGGTTCCCCCGTCGATCGATGATGTACATGTGGGGAGTCGTCTTGGCGCCATAGCCTGTCCCCACCACGCCGTTGGGGTCGAGAAGATAGGCGGTCGGCTGCGACTTTTGCGCCGCGAGGACGGCCTTGAGCTTGGCGCCGTCCATATGGCCCTGCTTGCCCGGAGCGCTGGAATTGATCGACAGCCAGACGACGCCGTCCTTCTTCGCGGCGGTCTGGGTCTTCTGCATGTTGCCGCTGTTGTAGTGCTTCCTCACAAAGGGGCATTCTGGATTATTCCACTCGAGCACGACCATCTTGCCGCGGAAATCCGATAGTTTGACGACGCGGCCGTTCACGTCGTTGAGGCTGAAGTTGGGCGCAGCCTTCCCGATCTGGGGCTCGGCGAGAGCTGGAGCGGCCACCAGGCTGGCAGCCACAAGGGCAAACGGAAATGCTTTCATCTTGATTCTCCTTCTCATTTTGAACTGGCCCGTTGAGTCAGCGAAACGACGCGGGACACCGTGAGCAGCTGCGGCAGGATCTCGGGAGCCTTGCCGGGCGCATAATGGATGTAGAGCGGGACGCCCGTGCGTCCCTGCGATTCAAGGAAGCGGCCGATGGCGGCGTCTCCGCCGGTCCAGTCGCCGACCAGCACGGCGACCTTGTTCTCTTGGAAGGCGCGGGACACTTCTTCGCGCTGCAGCACGGTCTTCTCATTGACCTTGCAGGTGATGCACCAATCGGCGGTGAAATAAGCGAAGACCGGGCGGCCCTCTCCTCGAAGCGCCGCGAGCCGTTTTTCGCTGAACGGTTCGCCCGTGAGCGTCGAGGCAGTGGCTTGCCCTTCCTTGCCGACGGGAGGAACGAACAGCAGGCCCGCCGCCACCGCCGCGGCCGTGGGCGCGAGGCGCAGCCAGAAGCGCCCGTCGCCATGGCGGCCGCCCACCCACCAAAGCGTCAGGCCCAGAGCCAAAGCCGCGGCAAGGCCGATCGCCATTCCATCCACGCCCGACTGACGCCCCAACACCCAGGCAAGGCCGAGCGCGGTCAGGAACATGGGCACCGAAAGCACATGCCGGAGCCGGGTCATCCATGGGCCGGGCCTGGGCAGGCGCCGCCTCGCGGCGGGCACGAACCCCAGGATGAGGAACGGCAAAGCGAGGCCGAGGCCAAGCCCCGCAAAGACCGCCAGGGCCGCGGCCACGGGAAGGAGAAGGGCGGCGCCCAGGGCCGCGGCCATGAAGGGGCCGGTGCACGGCGTCGCCACGAAGGCGGCGAGGGCCCCCGTCCAGAAAGCGCCCATTGCGCCGCCGCTGGAAGCCAGTCCGCCGCCGACCCCGATCGAGGGCAGCTCGAACAATCCCGCCAGGTTGAGGGCGATTCCCGTCACGAGCAGCAGGAGCAGAAGGATCACGCGCGGGTCCTGAAGCTGGAAGGCCCAGCCTGCCGAATTTCCCCCGGCGCGAAGCGCAAGCACCGCAGCGCCGAGGGCCAGGCAAATGGCCACCGCGCCCGCGGTATAAGCGAGCGCCTCCCTGCGCGCGCCGGCTTCGTCCCCGCCCGCCTTTGCAAGGCTCAAAGCCTTGAGGCTGAGGATCGGGAAAACGCATGGCATGACGTTGAGCAGCAGCCCGCCGAGGATTGCGCCCGCCAAAGCTGCAAAAATTGCCGACGCGCCTTGCCCGGAGGCATCCGAGCCGCCCCCGGAAATGGCCCCGGGCCGCGCCGTCAATGAGAGGCCGTAGCCGTCACGGAGCGCAAGCACGCCTTCCACGGTAGACGGCTGCTGACCGCCCGCCTTCGTGTCTACGATCAGCCTGTCCCCGTCGCGCGTGACTGTCTGTTCGGCGGCATAGTCGAGTGCGCCGTCGGTCAGCGGGAAGAAATAGGGATCCTCACCCGTGACGGAGGCGGGCAATGGGATTGAGAGGCGGAACTTGCCCTCGCTCCACTGGAAGCTGGCTTCGCTCCCAAGCGGTTTCGGCAAGGCCTGGCGAAAGCGATCGAAGGCGGCGCGGCGGGTGGGGGGAGTGCCGGGAGCGCCAACCGAAAGGTCCAGCGCCAGATCGGCGGTTTCAGGAACGCAGATTTCCTTGGTGCAGACGAGATAATCGAACGTTCCCCTGATCGGGAGTGGTGTTCCCGGGGCGAGGCCGTCGGGCACCTTGAGCTTCAGGAGCAGCGCATAGGGACCCTCATAGACATAATTCATGAGGCCGCCGACGAGTAGCCGGTGGGGAACCGGATATTCGAGCGGCCCTGCAGAAGCGCCCTGCGGCAGCGCCCATTTGACTATCGGCTCCATGCCGCTGTCGCCCGGATTTTTCCAATAGCCGTGCCATCCGGGCTCCGGCGTCATCTGAATCGCAAGGCTGACAACGCTCCCTGCTGGGGGCGCGTCCGTCTCGGCTACGAAACGCGTAGCAATATGCCTCTGCTCAGGCGCCTGAGCGAAAGCGGCCGGCGCCGGCGAAAGCACGATCAGGATTGATGCGAGCCACAGGAGAAGGCGAATTATGACCATCCTATGCCCTTCTGCGAAATTCCATGGTTGATCCTTTGTTCTTCACCAAAGAGCCCTCATGCCGAACTTGCGGACGTCGGCGCGAAAGTCGCAGCCCCGCCACAGGCCGCGGTGTCTGCCTCGGAGCTTCCCTAAGCTAGTAAGCTTGGCACCCGGGGAGGGCGGATTTTCTACAAACGGCCGGATAGCGTCTGCAAACGGCGGGAAACGGCCGTGCAGACCTGGCGAATTGATATAAGTGGTAGGGATGATGACACCTCACGGCACCACGCGAGCATCGGATTTCGATTGGCGGCTCGCGTCGAAGTGCATCGTTGGCTTCATGGCGCTTCATCTCGTCTACCGAGCCATCAACTATGCCTTGAGTGGTCAGCTTGGCAGCATGCTCGATCCCGCTCTTTGGTCCTCTACGGGCCTCGCCATTGCGCTCAGCTTAGGGCTGTGTGGCATTCTTGGCGCAGCTGCTCGGCGGGGGCTCGCGATCGGCCTTGCCTCCGCAGTTGTGCTTGCCCTGCCCACCAGTCTTGCATTCGCCGCTGGAGATCTGGCTTTCTATTATTATCTTTCGCCGGAGGTGAACGCGACAACGAGAACGCGGAAATTGTCCGATGGAACAGTCGTAACCCAGAGCGCGTCGGGGGAGATAAGCTATCGCCGCAGCGGCGAGGCACGACCGACCATCGTTAAACTTTCTCCCGTGAAGAAAAGGGTCCGCGATGAAGCGATCAGCAGAATCGCTCGCAGCGCCTCGCAGTGGTACTTCTTCTACTTCGGCCTCAGCGCGTTTTTTGTCGGCCTGAGCAGCGCACGCCGCTTGCAAGCGGCCGAACGGAGAGCATCCGAGTTCGAGCGCTTGGCTCACTCAGCCCAGCTGAGGGCCCTGCGTTATCAGGTGAACCCGCACTTCCTGTTCAACACGCTCAACTCGCTCTCCTCATTGATTATGGCACGACGGCTCGACGACGCCGAAACGATGATACTGAACCTCTCCGCCTTCTTTCGGTCTGCTCTTGCCATCGATCCGACCGAGGACGTGCCCCTGGCCGAGGAGATCCGGCTGCAGCGCCTATATCTCGACATTGAACGCGCTCGGTTCCCTGGACGTCTGCAGGTCAACGTGATGGTTCCTCCGCCACTTGAAGCAGCACATGTCCCTGCGCTCCTGCTGCAACCATTGGTTGAAAATGCGATCAAACATGGAGTGGGCCGGACTGACGAGCGCGTGACGCTCGACATTATCGCTGAGCCTCTCGGAGACGACGCGATGAGGCTGATCGTGGAGGACAGCGGTGGTACCGGTTCCGATAGACGCCGAAATTCTCACGGGACCGGCGTCGGCCTCTCGAATGTCTGCGAGCGATTGAAGGCGCGCTTTGGAGCAGCCGCGTCATGCGAGCACGGGCCCCGCAGCGAGGGGGGCTATCGTGTGGCCATCACCCTCCCTCTGGTGCTTGCATGACTTCCCCGCTCCGCATGGTCATCGTGGACGACGAGCCGCTTGCGGTCGAGCGACTGCAGATGATGGTGGCGCGGATACAGGACGTGGCAGTCGTAGGTACCGCCAGCAACGGTCAGGCTGCTTTGCGCTTGACCGAAGCTCTTCGTCCAGACGTCGTCCTGCTCGACATCGCAATGCCTGGCATGGATGGGATTGACGTGGCGCGCTCCCTCGGCGGGCTTCCGAGCCCGCCCAAGGTCGTGTTTGTCACCGCCTTCGAAAGCTTCGCTGTTGCGGCCTTCGACGTCCAGGCGGTCGACTACCTCATGAAGCCTATCGATCCCGCACGGCTGGAGCGCGCTATCGAGCGGGTGCGAAACTCGTCGTTGGAAGTCTCCGCCAACTCACGGCCGCCGCGGTACCTTGAAGAGTTTTGGGTCTCTGATTTTGCAGGCTTGAGCCGCGTCCAGGCCAATAACGTCGACCGCATCGTCGCGGAGCGCGACTACATGAGGATTCACGTCGGCAAGAGAAGCTGGCTTATCAACCACAGCCTCACCAAACTCGAGCAGGAACTCGATCCTGAATGCTTCGTGCGGCTGCATCGCGGAGCGATTGTGCGCCGAAGCTTCATAGTCGGTTTTCGTAACGAGGAGGGGCGCTGGGTCGCACAGCTTGCCGACGGAAGCGAGCAGCGGATTGGACGAGCTTACGCTGAGAACGCGAGAAACCTCAGCGCTCGGGGGCGCTTCGGCCGCTGAAGAACACTGGCGCCTCCGCCACCTAGTGTCCGCAAGGAGTTTCAAGCGGACGCTCACCCGCATCAAGCAGCAGCGTCTGCTTTCTAGCATCAGTCGTCCGAAACAGACGGTCCGCTTTCGGCCACACCCGGCCATTCCGGTGCCCATCTTCGTCCTGTCGGGTGAATCAAGAAACGGCGAAAATGCTCGGCTCTTGCGGAATGGCGCGCCCGGCAGGACTCGAACCTGCGACCCCAAGCTTAGAAGGCTCGTGCTCTATCCAGCTGAGCTACGGGCGCCTGCGTGTGGCTTTAGCGTGCTTTCCAGCGGATCGGAACACCGCTAGTTTCTGCTCGTGGAAGGGGGAAAGCCGGGAACCGTCGAAGCGGCGGCGCTGAGCGGAGCGCGGCTGCTTTATTTCGATTTCGTGATGGCGGCCTTCGTCACCATCCTGCTTCTCTCCAACGTCCTTGGCGCCGGCAAGGTCGCGGTGATCACCCTGCCGGCGATTGGCGCTTGGCCGTTCGGCGCCGGCATCCTCTTCTTTCCAATCTCCTACGTGATCGGCGACGTCCTCACCGAGGTTTACGGCTATGGCCGAGCCCGCCGCTGCATCTGGGCGGGCTTTGCCGCTTTGCTGTTCATGGCGTTCATGGCCTTCGTGGTGGTGGCGCTGCCGCCCGCCCAAGGCTGGACCGGCCAGTCCGCTTACGAGCAGGTGTTCGGACAGGTGCCGCGTATCGTCTTCGCCTCGATCGCCGCCTTC
>JALYNE010000072.1 GCA_030773375.1 Pseudomonadota bacterium | reverse complement strand
CAGTCGCGAGCGCAGGCGCATGACCATCGATGTTGTCGGCGATCCTGCCCTTGCCTTGGGCGATGCCCTGATCCTTTGGAACGAGGGCGGCCTCAGGCTCGACGCGGCCGCGCGGCGGGCAATGGTGCTCGAGGAATTGGCCTCGCTCCTGGGCGATTGATCCCGCATCCGCGCGCTCGATCCGCCCACCCGGCAAAAAATTCCTACTCGGCAAGAGTTGCCGCCCTCCAGCCATCCTACAATGAAACTGGCACGGGCAATCCGCCCTGCCTCTCGATCTGGGGCTTACGTTGAACGGATTGCGCAATTTTGCCGCTCAGCTCGGAACTCGCCGACTGATGATCATGGGGGGGGTGGCGGCGGCGCTGCTTCTGGTGCTTGGTGCGCTGGCGCTTCGCGGCCCTTCCGAACAGATGGGGTTCCTTTTCACCGATCTCGAGCCGGCCGCAGCGCAGGCGATCACCGAGAAGCTGAAGGCGCAGGACGTGCCCTTCCAGATTTCCGCCGACGGCACCTCGGTCATGGCCCCGCAGGAGCGGCTCGCCGAGCTTCGCATGGGGCTCGCCGCTGAGCAGCTCGGCGGTAAGATCGGCTACGAAGCGCTGGATGAGGAGGAGCCGTTCGGCGTCTCCGCCTCACGCGCCAAGCTGAACGAGACCCGCGCGATTGAGGGCGAGCTTGCCCGCTCGATCGAGAGCCTGGAAAACGTGATCAAGGCCCGGGTCCATATCGTCATGCCCGAACGGGCGATGTTCGCCGCCGAAGCGCGTAAAGCAAGCGCGGCCGTGACGGTGAAGACGCGCGGCAAGCTTCCTGGCGAAGCCGTCCAGGCGATCCGCTCGCTTGTCTCCTCATCGGTGCCGGAGCTCTCGCCCGAAAGCGTCTCGGTGGTTGATCAAACGGGCGCGCTGCTCGCCCGGGCGGGTGAAGGCGGCGCTTCGGGCTCTTCCGAATTCGACGAACGACAAGCCACCGTCGAAAGCCGTCTGCGTTCCGAAATCGAGGCAATGGTGGAGCCGATCGTGGGGGTCGGCAAGGTACGCGCAGAAGTGGCCGTGGAGCTGGAGCGGGATTCCGCCCGCGAGGAAGCTCTCCTCTTCGATCCGGACCGCCAGGTGATCGCGCGCCAAGTGACCGTCGAATCCGCCGACCAGAATAAGGAAAGCGAGGCCGGCGCCGACGCCGCCACGGTGGGCGCGCAGCTGCCCGAAAACCAGGATCAGCCGCAAGCCGCGCCCGGAGAGTCGCGCCAGTCTGCGAAGAACGAAAACTCCGAAGACACCACGTACGAGAACAGCCGCACCAATACCGTTACCGTTCGCTCGGCAGGCAAGATCAAGCGGCTGACCGTGGCCGTCCTCGTTGACGGCGGCCCGAAAGGGGTCCCTGAGCCACAGCTTCGCCGCCTCAACCGGCTGGTCGAGAATGCTGTCGGCTTCGACGCCGAACGCGGCGACAGCGTTGCGGTGGAAAGCATGGCCTTTGCCGCACCTGAAGAAGCGGGTGAGGAAGAAGGTATCCTCTCGTCCCTCCCCACCGACCACATCTTCGACGTGATCAAGATCCTCATCATCGCTGCGGTCGGCGTCTTTGCTCTGCGCATGCTGCGCGAGCGGCGCTCACCCGGCACGGGTGCCGACGAGGCAGGGCTGCTTGGCGGCAATGCGGAAAAGCTGGCGCTGCAGGCAAGCGCGGCAGAGGGCGATCCCGAGGCTACGCCGCAGCTTGGCGGCCCCGCTCCCAGCAGCGATGTTGCCCTGCTGGATCAGGAAATCGCGCTCGCTCAGGTCGATGGCCGCATCAAGCTCTCGGCGCTGAAGCGGATAGGCGATGCCGTGACGGCAAGCCCCGGTGAGTCCACGTCCGTGATCCGGCAGTGGATGAATTCATGATGGAGACTTCGATGAGTGAAGGAAGCCCGCCGAGCCAGTTGGTTCCGGCTGAGTTCGACGATCTGAGCCGGACGTCGGCCCGCGACGACAGCGACTGTTCCCTAGGCGCTCGCATCGATCCGGGCAGCAGCACCGTCGCCCACGAGTTCGAGGCGGTGTACGACGTACCCGTTAAGGTGCATGCGGTGCTCGGCCGCTCGCGGATGGAGATCGGCGAGCTGATGCGGCTGAAAGCCGGGGATGTGGTCGAGCTCGACCGGCGCGTGGGAGAGCCCGTCGACATGTTCGTCAACAACCGCTTGATCGCCCGCGGCGAGGTCGTGCTCATCGACAATGCGCTGGGCGTCACGCTGACCGAGATCGTTCGCCAGGATCGATGATGGAAGCCTTTGCCCCCTCTCCCGTTCGCATGATGCTGATCGGCGCCCATGGCAGCGAGTTTGCTGCCGCCGCGGGAATGGCCCGCGAAGCGGGCGTGGAAGTCGACATGGTTGAAAGCCCCGAGGCTGCCGTCGAGCAGCTACGGCGCAAGCCGGCGAGCCTCGCAATGATCGAAGTCGGCTTCGACGTGCGCGGGTTCATCGAGCGCCTGCGGTCGGAGCGGATCACGGTTCCGGTTCTCGCTTGCGGGATCGAGGCACCAGCCTCAGCCGCAGTGGCGGCGATCAAGGGCGGCGCGCGGGACTATGTTCCATTGCCGCCGGAGCGCGAGCTGATCGCCGCCGCCATCGCCATGTTTGCCGATCATGCCAGTGGCTTCGATGTGGAAGCCCTGGTCGGGCACACCGTCGCCGACGTCGAGCGCGAGCTCATCCTTCACACGCTGGAACGCTGTAACGGCAACCGGACCTCCGCATCCACCATGCTCGGGATTTCCGTCCGGACGATGCGCAACAAGCTTCGCAGCTTCATCGAGGCGGGTTTCCCCGTCTCGCCCGCCCTCTGACCTAAGCACCAGGCGCTCGCATGTCGTCCCCACTGAGCACCACCCTGCAGCGGTTCGGCGCGAGCCGCGATCTTGCGCTTGCAGCCGGCGTCGTGGCGATCATCGCCATGCTCATCCTGCCAATGCCGGGCTGGCTGCTCGACATCGGCTTGGCGCTGTCGATCACCGTCTCCGTCATGATCCTGATGACGGCTTTGTTCATAGAAAAGCCGCTCCAGCTGTCGGCCTTCCCGACGATCCTCCTCATCGTGACCATGCTACGGCTGGGGCTCAACCTCGCCTCCACGCGGCTGATCCTCGGCCATGGGCACGAAGGCAGCCACGCGGCCGGCGGCGTGATCGCCGCGTTCGGGGAGTTCCTGATGGGCGGAGAGACGGTGATCGGGCTCACTATCTTCATCATCCTCATCGTCATCAATTTCGTCGTGATTACCAAAGGCGCCGGGCGCATCGCCGAGGTCGGCGCCCGGTTCAGCCTGGACGCGATGCCTGGCAAGCAGATGGCGATCGACGCGGATCTCTCCGCGGGGATGATCAGCGAAGCCGATGCGCGTTCGCGCCGTGCCGAGATCGAAGCCGAGAGCGGCTTTTACGGTGCCATGGACGGTGCTTCGAAGTTCGTCAAAGGAGATGCCATCGCAGGCCTCCTCATCACGGGGATCAACATCGTCGTCGGCCTGATCGTGGGCGTGGCCATTCATGGCGTCCCGTTCGGCGAAGCCTTTCACACCTATACGATCCTGACCGTCGGCGACGGCATGGTCAGCCAAATTCCGGCGCTGATCGTTTCGATCGCGGCGGGTCTGCTCGTTTCAAAGGGCGGCATGTCGGGCAAGGCCGGCGCTGCGCTCGCGGAGCAGCTCGGCCGCTTTCCAAAAGCGTTCGGAATGTCGGCATTCTTGATGCTGGCGCTTGCGCTGCTGCCGGGGCTCCCGTTCATTCCCTTCGCAGGGTTGGGCGGCCTGTGCGGCTGGATCGCCTGGAAAACGTCTCAGCGCAACGACCGCGAACAAGCGTTGGAGCGGATGGCCAAGGCGACCGAAGAAACGGAAGCGGCGCAGGTTGAGGAACCCATCTCCCGCACGCTGGCGATCGATGCAATTCGCATTGAGCTCGGCTACGGGCTTGTGCCGCTGATCAACGATTCAAGCAGTGATCCAAGGCTCGACGATCAGGTGCGGGCGCTTCGCCGGCAGTTCGCCATCGACTATGGCTTCGTGCTGCCCGCGGTACGCATTCTCGACAATGTCGCTTTGCCCGCAAACGAATATGTCGTCTACGTGAAGGAGACGGAAGCGGCCCGCGGCGAAAGCCGGTTGGACAAGCTCCTGGTGATCAACCCGCACGGCGGCAATGTCGGGCTCCCGGGCGAGAATACCACAGAGCCGGTTTTCAATCTGCCGGCGCTCTGGATCGACAAGGACCTGCGCGACGAGGCTGGTTTCCGGGGCCTGACGGTGGTGGACAGCGGTACCGTCATCACCACGCACCTGACGGAACTCGTCAAGGACAATATCGCCGATCTCCTCTCCTATACGGAGACTCAGAAGCTTCTGAACGAGGTGCACAAGGACAGCGAAAAGCTGGTTCAGGACATCGTGCCTTCGAAAATTGCCATCTCCGGCGTCCAGCGGATCCTGCAGAACCTGCTCGCCGAGGGCATCTCGATCCGTGACATCCCGACCATTCTGGAAGGAATTGCGGAGGCCTGCGCATTTACCCAGAACCTCACCCAGATGACCGAGCATGTTCGCAGCCGGCTGGCGCGGCAGATCTCGGCGCAGCAGAGCCGCGAGGGAGTTATCCCGATCGTTACGCTGTCCGCTCGCTGGGATCAGGAATTCGCCGAAAGCATCCTCGGCCAGGGCGACGACCGGCATCTCGCCATGGCTCCGTCCAGCCTCCAGGGATTCATCGCCTCGGTCCGCGAGACCTACGACCGGCTCGCTGCCGAGGGCGACATACCGTGCCTGCTGACCAACCCGACCATTCGTCCGTTCGTACGCTCGATCATGGAGCGGGTGCGCCCGACAACCGTGGTTCTCTCGCAGAATGAGATCCATGTCCGCTCACGCATCCGAACACTGGGCGCAATTGCTTGAAACGCGTCAAACCTCTCGGCCGCGTCTATAATGGACGATGGGCCAGCCCCTGCAGGATGAAAGAATGAACATCGCATCAACGGGACCATTCGCCGTCGTACCAGCCGGCCAGGATGCGGCGGCTGCGGCGCTTGCCGCGCTCGATCTGGCTAAAGGGAGCAGCATCGCTTGGCCGGCCGGTTTCGCACAGGTGCTGGACACCGCCCTTGCGCCTACGCTCGCGCCGGCCAGGCAAGCGAGCTTCGGTTCTGGGGGCGCGGCTCCCTTTGACCTTGCGTCATCTGGAATGGCCCTCGACACGGCTCTCATCGCAGGCGCCGCCACGATTCCAGCCCCCTCGCAGGCCCAATTCGACCCCAGCGCCCTTCGTGCCAATCTACTGAGCAGTTCCAGCGCCGTGCCGGCCGCGCTCGATGCGAGCGCAAGCGCCCTGCCCGCCACTCCTTCCGCCACCGCGCTTGTTCCGACGCCCGCGCAGCACCAGGCGACCCCTGTCGGGCTCGATCTTCCCCGAGCGCCGCTCGCTGGAGCGCAGGCAGTGAAGGGCGACGCTGATGGATTGCTCCCGGAGCTGGCGCAAAACGCCGTTGGTCAATCCTCAGCGCCGACACCGATAGTCTCACAGCCGCAATCCGCCACTGATCCGATGAAGCCGCGCCAAGAGCCGGCTGTCGACGCCAGCGCCCCGGCTGTGCTCGCCGCTCAGCCCACCGAGGCTGTGGAAGCGGAGCCGACCGAAGATCGTGCGGAGCGGCCACAAGGAAGCGCCGAGGCACTGGCGGGCGACAAGCCCTCCGAACCCGTTAAGGGCGGCGAGAGAGATGCCGGCCAAAGGCCCGTGCTGACGGCACAGCCAGAACGTGTGGCTGAAACGCCTGCCCCGCTGGCAGCGGCGACGCAAAGCGTCCAAGCAAATGCCCACCGCCTGCAGGCGAAGCCGGAGCAGCAAGCCACGCTAGATGTGATAGCTTCAAGCGCAGATTCGCCTGCGGTGAAGGCCTCCGAGCGAAGAACTCGACAGTCCGGCCGAGCCGACCTCCGCGATGACGCACCCGCTCCAACGAACGTTGGAAGCATTGACGTCGCGGTTCCTCAACAAACGGCGTTGAATGCTGAGCCAGCGGGTTCAGCTGCGGCCGCGAGTGGCCGCCCCGTAAGCCTCTCGGTGAAGCCGGAAGAGTCGGCCAATGCCGCCGTGAGCGCTCCGGCCGCTGCTCCGCTTCAGGGCGCCAGCGCCGTTGCGGCAGCCTCCAGCAATGGCGCACCGGTGCCCGAAGCCGGTCTCCCGGGCTTCGAGCCCGCTGCCGAACCGGAACATCGGGCGCCGCCGGCTTCTCACCAGCCTGCCGCCGCGTCGGCATCGGCCGGTCCCGCCAACCCGGTTCCTGACCGCGACCTGCGCGAACCGACGGTCGTCGCCCGCCCAGGTCAGATCGGCCGTGACATGGGGATCGAGATCGCCCGACGTGTCGCGAGCGGGGGTGATGAACTGGTTGTTCGGCTCAGCCCGCAGGACCTGGGGCGGATCGAGGTACGGATGTCATTTGACGAGGGCGGCAGCCTCCGCGCCGTGATGACGGCCGAGAGCCCAGCAGCGCTCGATATGCTGCGCCGCGAAGCAGGCGATCTCGGCCGAGCGCTTGCCGATGCCGGCGTTCGCGCCGACACGCAGTCGCTGAAATTCGGCACGCGGGACGGCGAGAGCGGCAGCTCTTCGTGGCAGCGCCAGCAACAGGACGGTGGCCGCCGGGACGGCGAACGGCACCCCGACCAACACGCCGCGGACATCGACGAGGCTCCATACCGCCCGCTCCGCGCGGCCGGACAAATCGATCTCATGGCTTGAGGAACGAACGATATGACTTCCATCGCAACCACCGATTCGGCTAACCAGGGGCTGCTTGCCTCCGCCGCAAAATCGGGAGGCACTTCCGGCGCCGACTTCAACATGTTCCTGAAGCTTCTGACGACTCAGATGCAGAACCAGGATCCGCTCGATCCGATGGATACGTCCGAGTACACGCAGCAGCTCGTCCAATATTCTCAGGTCGAACAGTCGGTGCAGCAGACCAAATCCTTGAAGGAGATCCTCGCGCGCCTTTCCGCACAGGACATGGCCCAAGCCTCCACGTTCATCGGGCGCGAAGCACGTTTTGATTCGCCCCTTTCCGGGCTCGGTGCTTCCACGCCGGCAGATTGGGCGTTCCAGCCGCAGCGACCAGCCGCCTCGATGGTGGCGACCGTAACTGACGCGACCGGCCAAGTCGTGCACCGCGCTGATCTCGATCCCGCCACCGGCCGCTATTCCTGGGATGGCGTGCGCGCCGATGGCAAGCGCGCGCCAGCGGGTGCGTATAGCCTTTCGATCGCAGCCCTCGACGCCGCCGGTTCCCCCATTCCAGTTTCGGTCGGCGGAATGGGCATCGTGCGCGACGTCGTCACCGACGGCGGAGCCGTAACCCTGGGTCTCAACGGCATCCGGCTGCCGCTTCAGTCGCTGGTTGCCGTGTCCGCAGCGCCTTGATCAGCTCCGCGCGCTGAGGACTAGAGCAACTTGCGTGAAATCGGGATCAGTGCTCTTTTCCGTTCGGGCTGAGCTTGTCGAAGCCCTGTTTTCCTCCTTGAAGGGAAAGGTTTTGCCCGTGAAGGGAAAGAAGGACAGCCCTTCGACAGGCTCAGGGCGAACGGGTCAGATTAAGCGCAGTCTGCTCTAAGCATACTGCCCGAGGCTGACGTGCCGAGCCTCGGAAGCATACGCGCGCACCATGACACCGGCGTTATCGCAAGGGCCGCGTCAGCCACAGCAGCCCCTGCTCTGACCACATCAGCAAAGGAACAGCGCTTGCTTCCGGCGGAGCGATCGCCCCCGCATGCTTCCGCGTCCCGCAACCCGACCAGGCCCTTAGAGTGCTTGTCAGTCAGGTGGAAATCACCTGACGGCTCGGAAAGCACGGCAAACAAGAGGAAGCTGGACCCGTTCCCGGTTCAATCAAACCGGGAACGAGTCTAGCGCGCCAGCGACTTGCTCCGCCGTGCCGATCGATAGCCGCGGCAGCTGCGCCCGGCAGCTTGAACGCACGTGCCGCCGCCTGAGGGTAGTCTAAGCCCGCTGACTGCTGCCTTCCGACCGGCCAAGCAGCCGCAACTCCACGTGGACCGGCTCGATCGTTCACAAGCTCAGTGCTACAGGCTTGAAGCCGCACCGCACCCGTTTTAACGAGCCCGACGCCCTACAGCGCTGCTGTTTCAGTGAACCGAAGCTCCCGCGCGACGGGAGAGTTCCCGCGCATGGGGGATGACAAGGCAAAGCTCGGCGTAGAGCTTGTCCCAGAAGGGCGCCGGGATCTCGAGCGGCCTGGCGATGCCCGGCTGGCTGATCTCGATCGCGACCTTTGGTTCGTGGCTGAGCCTGAGCTCGAAAGGAAACGATCCTTCGACCGGCTCCGCCGGAAGACCCTCGGGAAGCGCGAGTCGAGATGCCATGATGTAGCCGGACAGCAGCTCAGCGCCGTAGGCGTCGAGCAGCAGGCGCGAGGCTCCTGCCTGGCCCGGCCGTTCGAGCGCCACCAGCGCTCCTGAGGCATGGGGGCTAACAGTCACCCGCAACCGGAGGCCAAACGGATCAATGATTTCCCGGATTCTCGGAAACACGCGAAACTCCACCTTTTCTTCATTATAGGCAGCGGCCGAGGCAAGAGCCTGGATTTATGAGACAAAAACCTGCCGCACGGCGTTTTGGCGGTCCAGCCGCAGATGCTCGCCGCCTGCGCCCAGGGCCAAAAAAAGGGCCGGGATGGTTACCCATCCCGGCCCAGCTTGGTCGACCGCTCCTGTCGGGGGACAGGAACCGTCCAGTTCCTTAACGGAACAGCGAGATGACCGACTGCGGCGCCTGGTTGGCGATCGACAGCGCCTGGAGACCAAGCTGCTGCTTGACCTGCAGAGCCTGCAGCTTCGCCGACTCCTTGGCGAGGTCGGCGTCGACGAGATTGCCGATGCCGCTCTCGATGGTGTCGGAAAGCTTGCTGGTGAACGACGCCTGCGCGTCGATCCGGCGCGAAGCCGAACCGAGGGTGCTGAGCTTCGTGTTCAGGCTCGTCTGCAGCGCCGTCAACGTGTCGACCATGCCCTGGGCGTCGGACTGCGTGGCGATCTGGCTGTCCTGGCCGAGAATTCCAGGCGTGCCCATCGCAGTCTTGGTCTCGGTCACAGCGAGATCCATCGTCTGGTTGGCAACGACGAGGCTGTCCGGCTGATAGCCGGCAGTCGCGCTGTCACCATCGCCCGTCGACTGGAGCGCGGTGACAGTGCCGCCACCGGTCTTCAGCAGGTTGGTGCCGTTGAACGAGGAGGAATTGACGATCGTCGTGATCTGGTTGCGCAGAGCAACGAAATCCTTGTTGATCGCGTCCCGGCTCGCCTGATCGATGCCAGCATCGGCAGCCTGAAGGGCTTTCGCCTTCATCTGGTTGACGATATCCGAAATCTGCTCGGCGCCAGCCACCGCAACGTCCGTCACGCTCTTCGCCCGGCTGAGCGAAGCGTTGACCGCCTTCAGGCCGCCCAGATCACCGCGAAGCGTCTGAGCGATCGTGAACGACGCGGAGTCGTCCTTGGTGGATGCAACGTTCATGCCGGTGTTGATGCGGTTCTGAACGGTGCTGAGGCCCCTGTTGGTCTGCGAGAGGCTCTGAAGAGCCGCCATTGCGCCGGTGTTGGTGTTGACTGAAAAAGACATATTCATTTCCTTCTAGGATCAGGCCGGTTCTGCGACCTGGGCCAGAAACGCTGGCCACGACGTTAGACATTCTGTCCTACGCATATTCATTCTGGACAGAATTTCACAGCAGCCAAACAAAACCCATTGATTTATTTGTAGTAAATCAACGTTTACCATCTAAGTGCCGGAACAGCCTGGAGATCATCAGAACGGAAAAAGAGCGTCGTAGATCTGCTGACCCCAGCGCGCCTGCTGCGCTTCCGTCAACTGACCGCGACCGCCGTAAATGACGCGAGCTTCGGCGATCTGGCTGTGCTGGATGCTGTTCTCGCGGCTGATGTCCTCCGGACGGATGATGCCAGTGACGACGAGCTCGCGCAGCTCGAAGTTGACGCGGACTTCCTGGCGTCCGCGGATCACGAGATTTCCGTTCGGCAACACTTCGGTGACAATGGCTGCCATTGTCAGGCTCAGTTGCTCGCTCCGATTGGTGGTGCCGGTGCCGCTGCTCGTCGAATTCGACTCGGCGTCGACAAGCTTCGAGGTGTCGGGATTGCCCGGCAGCAATTTGCTGAGCGGCTTTTCGAGGCCCAGCAAGGACGCCACGCCCGCAGTCTCTCCGCCGGAACGCGACCGCGACGTGGTGTTGGCAAAGTCCGCATTGTCATCGATGTTGATGAGGATGGTGAGGATGTCGCCACGCTTTGAGGCACGCAGGTCGCGAAGGAAGGCACCGGCGCCGGTGCGGAACAGCGAGGCGCTCTCGGCCGGCCGCTCCGCGCGGTAGCCTTCCAAGCGCTCGCGACCGCGCTCGCCCAGCGAAGGTTCGATGTCGGGCGCTGCCACATCTCCGATCGGGTTCAGTTTCGGGGCCTTGCCGACGCTGGCCAGGCGTCCGGCTGCGCCGCAGCCGGAAAGGAGGGTTGCGGCGAGCAGCACGGAAACTATCTTTTTCATTCTGATCTCCTGGCGCGCCGATCAGGGCGCGGTGATGCGAACTTGGCCGGCTTTTTCAACGGTGCCTTCAAGCGTGCGGCTGGTGGCTGCGTTGACAACGCGGACCAGATCGCCGGAAGCGCCACTCGAAAGCGCACGGCCTTGTGCAGTGATGGCAAGACCGCCGCTCCGGACCAGGATCGTCACCGGTTCCCCGCGGCGCACGAGCTGCGGCCGGCTAAGATCGTGGACACGCACCGGCGCTCCGGCGGCAAGCCGGCGAAGCGCTTCCATGCCTGCGGCATTCGCCGGCGCCAGCGCCCCCCGTGCCTGGGCCGGGGGCAGCGCGGTCGTCGTGAAATCCGCCGCGGACAGAAGCTCGCCTTTTTCGACCGGCCGGGCGAGCACCGCGGTCTCGATCGCTGCCGGGACGGCCTGGGCAGCAGCCGTGGCGGGAACCCCCACCACCA
>JALYNE010000071.1 GCA_030773375.1 Pseudomonadota bacterium | reverse complement strand
CTTCCCGGGCTGCTGCGGGGGGGGGAGGTGACAGGGAAAGCCGTCACTCCTGAGTGCGTGCGCCAAGATTCGGAATCGTTTGCCATTTCAGGCCGTGGACGCCCACGGCTCGAGCATGATGCGCCGCCTCAATAGCGATGTGACCGCTGCTTTCCCCGAACACGCCACCAAAAGATGGTGGAGGCGGAGCTAACCACGTTTCACCAGCCTCGCTTAAGGCCCGAAAGGGCAGTTGCTGGTTCCAGTACAGCCAAGGAAGATTATATGCTCGCCGGCCCGCAGCAAAACTATGTCGAAACCCAGGCCTCGGCACCCACGCCCGAGGTTGAGAGGCGCCGTTCGGACCTCGTCCGAACCGATGTTTCGATCCGCGCGCGCCTCATCCGAGACGGACAGCCGGAGCTCGACGTCGTGGTGCGCAACCTCTCGGCCGCCGGCTTCATGGCGGAATGCCTGGTCCCGCTCGAGGCCGGCACACCGGTCGTTCTCGCGTTACCAGGCATTGGCTACCTGCCGGGCGAGGTCCGCTGGAACCTGAGCTTCCGGATCGGCGGCCTGTTCCAGTTCGAGCTTAGCACACGCGAACTTGGCCTGGCCGCCGCATAATCTCCTTCATTTCAGGTCCAAGACTGGCATTTCAGGTCCAAGACTGGATCTCAGCCGGACGATCAGTCTTTATTCGCTTTTGCTTCCGCCCTCATCCGTCCCGCCGCTAGTCGTGGCCGTAGTCGAATCTCCGGTCCCTTTCTTGCGTCCACGGACGAGCGGAATAGCCGCGGCGGCCGCGATCGCTCCCACCACGGCGGCACCGGCCGCAACGGCCGTCTTGGGATTTCCGCGCGCCTTGTCCGCGATCTTGCCCGCCGCCTTTGACAGGGAAGAAGCCCCACTTGCCTGACCTCCGGCACTGGCTGCCTGATCGTTGCTGCCAGCCTTCGGCATGGCGGAATTCGGAATGTGCGACATTTAAACCTCCGTTGTATACAGATCGTCCGGGCAACGATACCGCGGCCCTCCGGGTTCCCGCGTAACATCAAGCCTGAGGCCAACGGCTGGGTGTGCCTCGGGCCAGCGAGAGCTTCGACGGGTCCGGTTGTGCTGTTCGGCAAATACGATTAGGTGCCCTCCTCCTCAAAGGCTGCAAGAATCATGGACCAGCCGGCAGCATCCTCAATCCCGTGTTCGGAACCGCGTTGGTGGTCGGAGCAGGAGCGCGTCGAAGCGCTCGCGCGCTACAGCATCCTCGACACGCCGACTGAAGCGATGTTCGACGAAATCGCGCGCGTCGCCGCCGAGGTGTGCGAGGCGCCCATCGCTGTCGTGAACTTCGTCAGCGATGTTCGCCAGTGGTTCAAGGCAGAGGTCGGCATCGGCACGCGGGAGTTGCCGCTCGACGTATCGATCTGCCGACACGCCCTTTTGCAGCCGGGGCTGTTCGTCGTTCCGGACCTTGCCGCAGATGGCCGCTTCGATGGCAATCCTTTGATCCACACGGCGGGAGGCCTGCGCTTCTACGCAGGAGCGCTGCTCGAAAGCCCGGAAGGCCTGCCGATCGGCACCGTCTGCGTACTCGACACCAAGCCGCGCCCAGAAGGGCTCGCGCAGCGCCAGGGGCGGGTGCTCTCCGCGCTGGCGCGCCAAGTCATGTCCGAGCTCGAGCTGCGCCGCGCCATCGCCCAGCGGGACGCGGAAATCGAACGCGCCCGCCACACCGAAACGCAGCTTCGCGAGAGTGAAGCGCGCCTCCACATGGCCCAGCGTGCCGCCCGGGCAGTCGCCTGGGAATGGGATCTGCCCAACCAGCTGATCAAATGGGCGGATCCTGCGTTCGTCCGAAAGCTCGCCGGAGACGATATTGGCGAGACGACCACGTTTGCCGACTGGGTGCGGCGGGTCCATCCCGAGGACGTCGAGCGCCATCTCGATGAAGGCGCAGCGGCCATCGAGGCCGGCCATGGCCGCGTCACCTTTCGGTTCCTGCGCGAGGGCGAAGTTCGGTGGCTCCAGGCAACCGGTCAGGTCGCCAGCCGTGATGAGGCGGGATCGCCGCTCACGATGATCGGTATCACGCAGGATGTGACGGAGCGACAGCTCGCCGAAGAGGCGCTTCGCACCAGCGAAACACGCCTCCGCCTCGCAGCAGCGGCCGGGCAGCTCGGTGAATGGGAACTCGACGTGGCGACCGACACCTCCGTTCGGGCGCTGCGTCACGATCAGATTTTCGGCTATGACGAGCCGGTTGCGGATTGGGGCTTCGAGACCTTCATCGGGCATGTCGTTCCCGAAGACAGGGAGCATGTCGAGCAGGCGTTTCGGACGGCGGCCGCTGAGGGAGCTGGCTGGCACTTCGAGTGCCGCATTCGCCGTGCCAATGACGGAGAGATACGCTGGATCGCGGCGCACAGCGAGCCACAGCTCGGGGCAGACGGTCGGGTCGAGCGCATCTTCGGCCTCGTGGCCGACATCACTGATCAGCGCGAGCCGCACGAGCGGCTGCGAAGAGTCCTCGATCAGCTGTTCGCCTTTGTTGGCGTGATGTCGCCGGACGGCACACTCCTCGAAGCCAATCGCGCGCCGCTCGAAGCCGCGGGCATCTCCGAAGAGGACGTGCTCGGGAAAGCCTTTTGGGAGGCTTATTGGTGGTCGTACGATGCCGAGGTGCAAGCACGCCTGAGGGAGGCGGTCGCTGAAGCTGCGGCTGGCAAGGTCGTGCGATACGACGTACCGGTGAGGATGGCGGGCGGCGTCCTTCTTACCATCGACTTCCAACTCTCTCCCCTTCGCGATACAAACGGCGCGATCACCCACCTCATCCCGTCAGGAGTGATCGTCGAGGAACGCGTCCGTGCGGAGGCGGAGCTGAGGGCGCTCAATGCCGAGCTAGAGCAGCGCGTAACGCAGGCTGTTGCCGAGCGCGAGCAGGCCCAGGAGGCGTTGCGCCAATCGCAGAAGCTGGAGGCCATGGGCCAACTTACCGGCGGCGTGGCGCACGATTTCAACAATCTCCTTTCGCCCATCATCGGCGGCCTCGACCTCCTTCAGCGTCGCGGCATCGGCGATGAGCGCGTGCAACGGACGATCGCCGGGGCACTCGCCTCAGCGGAACGGGCAAAGACGCTTGTCCAACGCCTCCTCGCTTTTGCTCGTCGGCAGCCGCTCCAGCCGACGGCGGTGGATTTGAACGCGTTGGTCGACGGCATGGCCGACCTCGTCGCCAGCACGTCAGGCCCGCGCGTCAAGGTTGCCGTTGATCTGCCTGCCACGCTGGCGCCGGTGAAGGCGGACCCCAATCAGCTCGAGATGGCGATCCTCAACCTCGCCGTGAACGCCCGCGATGCCATGCCGGATGGAGGCTCGCTCACCATTTCGGCGCGCGAAGAGGAACTGGCGAACGGCAATCGCTTGAAGCTGAAGCCGAGGCGGTACATCCGGATTTCGGTCGCCGATACTGGGGTCGGCATGGACGAGGCGACGCTCGCCCGCGCGATAGAGCCCTTCTTCAGCACCAAAGGCATCGGCAAAGGAACCGGCCTGGGATTGTCGATGGTGCACGGCCTCGCAGCCCAGCTCGGCGGCGCGTTGGATCTCCGGAGCAGGCCGGGCGTCGGCACCAATGTCCAATTCTATCTACCCGTCGCAGACGAACTTGTGCCGGAGCGCGATATCAGCCCCGACGGGGCGCTTCCGGCGCAAACCGGCACCGCTTTGCTTGTTGACGACGAGGAACTGGTCCGCACCACCACAGCCGAAATGCTGACTGAGCTCGGCTACCGCGTGGTGGAAGCCAATTCGGCTGAAGACGCGCTGAAATTGATCGGCCGCGGCGTTCCGTTCGACCTCGTCATCACCGATCACTTGATGCCTGGCATGACCGGCACCGATCTCGCGTCGGAGATCCAGGACCGCCGCCCTACTTTGCCGGTGCTCGTCATCTCAGGCTATGCCGATGTCGAGGGAATCGCATTCGACCTGCCACGACTGACCAAGCCATTCCGGCAGTCGGATCTGGCGGCGAGCCTCGCCGGTTTGAAAGGGCAAGTCCAGTAACAGCTCGACTGGCGAGACTTGTCCCCGCAACCGAGGGGCCGCCACTGCTCGCCGAGATCATAAGCAGTTGTTTCGCCTGCGGAAAATGCGGAACAAGCCCCACTTATCTAGGTTAACCTCATCATGACAAGCCTTTCCAAACCAGCAATCCTCGTGGTCGAGGATCAAGCTCTGATCCGGATGGCCGCGGCCGATACACTGGAGGATCTGGGGTTCAGCCCGTATGAGGCAGGCGACGCCAGCGAAGCCCTGAGCCTTCTCTCCAGCCACCCCGAAATCGAGCTGCTCTTCACCGACATCAACATGCCAGGCGCGATGGACGGGGTGGCCCTCGCGCGCCGCGCGTGCCAAGTACGGCCGGGGCTGGGGGTGATCGTGACGTCAGCCAAGGAGCGGCTTGGCCACGTTCCCGGCGGCGGCACCTTCCTGCCCAAGCCCTACCGGCCTCAGCAACTTGCCGAAGCGCTGAAGCGGAATATTTCCCGCCACTGATACTTCCTTGAGTCTGCGGCGCAAAACACCGGCTGCCGCCCGGGTAGGCAAGGTGCGCCTGCGCGACCCCTCCTCGGTTCCGCGACACTGCTCATCGTTGCTTGCTGGCGGGCGGGCCCGGCCGACGCCTCGTTTCTTGCGGGCGGCAATCTGTTGTGAACTTGAGGCGACGGCCTTTGTACTTAGATTGCACGATGAGGATCATGGTTACCGGAGCTGCCGGGCTGATCGGGAGCGGCATCGCTGCCCTGCTGAGACAGCAGCATGAGGTGGTCGGGGTCGATCTGCGCAGCGGGCCTGAAGTTTCGCACCTGATCGACATATGCGACCGAGCCGCGCTGAAGACGCTGATCCGCGGCACGGACGCCATTGTCCATGTGGCCGCACTCCACGCCCCGCATGTCGGGCGGATTGCCGATGCGGAATTCCTCAGAATCAACGTCGATGGAACGCAAGCTCTGCTGGACCTTGCGCTCAGCGCAGGCGCCCAGCGCTTTGTTTTGACGAGCAGTACCTCCGTTTACGGCCATGCGCTCGAGCCGAGCAACGAGGCCGTGTGGATCGACGAAAGCGTGACCCCAAGTCCGCGGGACGTTTACGACCGGACCAAGCTCCAGGCCGAGACATTGGTGCGATCGGCGTCGGGCGCCGGTCTCGAAACAGCCATCCTTCGGATCTCGCGCTGTTTTCCGGAACCCGTGAGGGATATGACGTTCTACCGGCTGCACCGGGGCATCGATCGCCGCGACGTCGCGCATGCGCACGCGCTTGCGCTCGAAGCAGCAAGTGCGTCCGCGGAAATTTACGTGATCAGCGCGGCGCCTCCGTTCACCCGGAAGGACTGCAAGGCGCTGTTGGAAAATGCGCCCCGCCTAATCGCCGAACGCCTCCCACAGCTCGCCGAGCGCTTCGATCGCCTCGGCTGGGATCTTCCGTCATCGATCGGGCGCGTCTACTCGCCAGCAAAAGCCCTGGCGGGACTTGGCTTTGCCCCACGCTTCGGAGTCGAAGCAGTGCTCGACGGCGACTGTGACCCCCGCCCGCTGGGCTGATGCCGGCCGACCAGGGGTGGAGCCATGATGCTTGGTTCGAAGCCGGAACGTTTACTCACAGACATCGTTGGGTCTTCTGCATCCGCGAGCCGCCTCGAAAGGATCGGCACAGCCTTCGCTCGTCCCGGCTCCCGGCTTGCGGCATGACAGGGAGACGAATATGCAAAAGATGATGCCAACACTCATGCTCGCCGGCGCGGTGGCGCTCGGCGGCTGCGCGTACAATGATCCGACGGTGGAAAGCGCGGCGACAGGCGCGGCGGTGGGCGCCGCGGCTGGTGCCCTCGGCGGCGCGGTGATCGGCGGGGTGAGCCCCGTCGAAGGAGCGGCCGCCGGTGCGGTCGTGGGCGGACTCGCGGGGGCGGTAGCGGGGAACGCCGCCGCGAGGGATAATACCGGAACAGTCACCGAGACCGACGGCGGCGCCTACGGGACCGGCACCGGAACCTATGGCACCGGCGCGCCAAATACCTATGATCCCGGCCCACCACCGCCACCCGCCCGAGCCGCGACCCGGCGCCGCGGCGAACGCGGCTGATCGCTTCTGGAGTGACGATGGCCGATTGGAAGATGCGCCGCGCGAAGGCGTTTATCATTGCGCGCGCGTTCAGCGCCTGCATCGCGGCGGGGCTCACGGTCGCGAGCGTTCCTGCTGAGGCGGCTGCTCCACGGGAGACACGGGCCCTCAGCAGCGCGCTTCGCTCGCTCGCATCTTCCGATCGGGATCTCGCCGCCTTCTACCGGGCGCGAAACTACCGGCCGCTCTGGCTCCAGGGCACCTTCTTGTCACCCGACGCGGAGCGCCTGCTAGAGCTCGTCTCGACAGCCGATCTCGACGGCCTGAGGCCCGACGATTACGGCCCAAGCCGGGTTGTTGCCGCCATGGAGCAGGCACAGCGGGGCTCGCCCAAGGCGCTCGCCCGCCTCGAAATGCTGCTTTCGCGAACGCTGGTCAATTATGCCCGCGATCTGCATCGCCCAGCCAATGTGGGCATGTCCTACGTCGACAAGGTGCTCGCCCCCTCCCCGCGCCCTGCACTTGTGACCTTAAGGGCAGCAGCCTCGGCGCCGCAGCCGCTCGACGCCGGACTAGGCATGAACCCACTCTACACCGAGCTTCGGCAAGGTTATTCCCACTGGCGCGCGCGCTGGGCAAGCCTTCCTCAAGTCGGGATCCCGTCTGGGCCCGCCCTTTCCGTCGGCGCTCGCGGCGAGCGGGTGCGGCGGCTGCGTGATCGTCTGAGCCTTACTCCCGGAGCGGTGTTCGACCAATCCGTTGCGGCAGCGGTGCGGGAGTTTCAGGCGACGCACGGCTTGCCGCTCACCTCGATAGCCGACGCGCGCACCGTCGAAGCGCTCAATGAGGGGCCGCAGATCCACGAGGCGAAGCTGCGCCTCAACTTGCAGCGCGCGCGAGCGCTGCCTGCCGGCCCAAGCCGCTTCGTGCTGGTTGACGCCGCGGCCCAGCGCCTCTCGATGTATGAGAATGGCCGCGTCCGCGACTCGATGCGCGTGATCGTCGGCCGGGCAAGCGAGCCGACGCCAATGCTGGCCGCGCTGATCCGTTTCGCGGTGCTCAACCCCTATTGGAACGTACCGCCTGATCTCGTGAAAGCGAGGATCGCTCCCGCCGTGCTCAAGGAAGGTGTCCGGCACCTCAAGGCGGCACGCTACGAAGTGCTGTCCGACTGGTCGGACGAGGCGAGGCTCGTTGACCCGAAGAAGGTCGACTGGCGCGCCGTCGCCGCCGGCCGCATCGAGCTTCCCGTGCGTCAGCTGCCCGGGCGCGGCAACTCGATGGGGGCCATGAAATTCATGTTCCCGAACGACTTCGGCGTTTATCTTCACGATACGCCCGAAAAGAAGCTGTTCGGGCAGGCGGACCGGCGGCAGAGCGCCGGCTGCGTTCGGCTCGAGGACGCGCCCCGGCTGGCAAGGTGGCTGTTCGGCGCGCCGCCCGCGACCCGGTCAGCCAAGCCGGAGCAGGAAGTCCCGCTCCCCGAGCCCGTACCGGTCTATATCACCTACCTGACGGCGGCGCCTGGCCCCAATGGCATCGTCTTTCGCAACGACATTTACGGTCGCGACAAGGCAGCCATGCGGTTCGCCGGCGGCCTCAACCGGGCCGCCGACTGACGATGGGGTTCAGAAGCCCAAAACGGAGATGATCTGGTCGATTATGCCCGACCTGCGGTTTACCCGATAGATCTGCTCGTCCTCGTAGCGGTAGGCATGGTCACCATTGTCCCGATAACGGTCCCGGTAACGCGGCGGCAGATTATATTCGTCCAAATGGGCCGGGATGCGGTCGCCGACACCGAGCCTCCGCGCTTGACCGGGCGGGAGGCAGCCATTGTTCTTTTTGGCAAGGCCGGGCGGGCAGCCCCGACCTCTTTCGGCATAGCGCCCATCACCGTAGCGCCTATCATCATAGCGCTCGAAGCGACGGTCGCCCCAATTGCGGCGGTCATCCATGCCACGATGCTTCTGCGCGTTGTGAGCGCCGTGACCATGGCCGCCTTTCTTGGCGAGGGCGGGTGCGCCACCGGCGAGCAGCGCCCCGGCGGCAACAGACAATAAGAGCTTCCTCATCGCAGATTCCTTTTCGCTGATGCCTACGCTGCTGCCAGACTGCCGATGATCTTGCGCTGAATGCGCGCCTCAAGGCGCGTTCATCTCACCGGCGGTGGGGCAAGCGCTGCATAGCCTCGCCCCAGCCGCGAAGCTCGCGCCTCCTCGCGCGGCGGACAAGAAGTTCCGCATCGCGAAACGTGAACCGCGCTGCGTGGGCGAGGCCCGGAACTTCGTCCCAGCCGACCGGCGCTGCGACGGGAGCACCGGGGCGAGCGCGAAGGGACCAAGGCAGGATTGCGGTCGCGCTCCGCTGATTGCGCAAATAATCAAGGAAGATGCGACCCTTGCGATCCGCCTTTGGCAGGCTCACGGTGAAAAGCCGAGGCTCTGCCCCGGCAAGCGCGGTGCACAGCCGACGGGCGAATTCCCGAACCTCGTTCCAATTCGCTGCGGGGGTAAGCGGAACCACCACGTGGATCCCCTTGCCTCCGGTCAGCAACGGGAAGCTGGCGAGGTCGAGTTCATCAAGGACGCTCCGCATCCTCAGCGCCGCCTCTTTCACGGCCTCGAAACCGACGCCCTCGCCCGGATCGAGGTCGAACGCGATCCGATCCGGCCGCTCGACATCGTCCACCAGCGATCCCCATCCGTGAAATTCGATGGCGTCGGCCTCGGCGCACGCGATCACGCCCTCGCCATCATCGACATAAAGGTAATCTTCGGTGCGCCCGTTTTTCTGCTCGATGGCAAGGAAACGGATCGGTGCCTGGAAAGCGGTGCCTGCGGGATGGTTGCGGTTGCGCTGATAGAAGCAGTGTCCGGCTGTGCAGCGGAAGAGGTTAAGCGGCCGCCGGCCCGCATGCTTCAGGAGGAACGGCGCCATCTGTTGATAATAGTCGAGGATGGCGCGCTTCTCGGGCAGCTTCGGCTTCTTGTAGCTTGGTTCGCCTCCGGGCTTGGCCGAACCTGGGATGACCTTCAGGCTTGCCGCCGCGGAGTCAGCCGAACCAACGATCCGCTGGAGGGTCGCGTGGCGGAGCGTGGCCCCGCCGCGAAGATAACGCGCCCGGACGCGGAGTTCGGGCTCGACAAAGCTGCCCTCCTTGGGCCGCTCCATCGAGACCGCTGCGCGGGTCGTTTTCAGCCCCTCGACCGCGCTCAAGAACCGCTCCCGCTCCGGTTCAGCCAGCGTCACCCAGGCAGGGCCGGCAAGTTCCAGCCCCGCATCGCCCTCGCGCGCGAGGGTGGCGACCGGTGCTTTCTCCCCGCGTTCCACCGCGACGACGACGAACTCGCCCTCGGCAAAGGCCTTGGTCTTGAGCCAAGACTTGGAACAACCGCTCCGGTAGCGGCTGCCACGCTTCTTGGAGACGATACCCTCCAGGCCCAGGGCATCCACCGCCCGAAAGAAGTCGGGCCCGCCGCCTTCAACGTGCGCGCTGAACTGGATCGGGCGTGGAGGCCCGCTTTCGCCGAGCGCCTGCTCGAGCCTCCCGCGGCGCGCCTCGAGCGGCTCGCGAACAAGGTCGCGGCCGTCGAGGTGAAGCAGATCGAAAGCCATGAAGATGAGCCGCTCGGGCGCACTTGCGATCGCATGGGCGAGCGCATTGAAGTCGGGCCGTCCTTGGGAGGCCTGGACGATTACCTCACCATCGAGGATCGCGGCGCGGCACGAAAGCTCGTTGGCGGCTTCGATCAGCGGGCCATAGCGCGCTGTCCAATCCTGGCCCGCGCGGGTGAAGGCCCGAACGCCCGTGGGGCTGATCACCAGCTGGGTCCGGTAGCCGTCATATTTGAGTTCATGCAACCAATCGTCACCGGAAGGCGGTTGCTCGACCAGCGTCGGGATCATCGGGGGCACGAACTTGAGATCGAAGCCTGCCACGGCTGGTGAACGGAAGCGCCCTTGCGGGGGTTCCCTTCAGCGGAGGGCCTTCCCGAGCTCCGCGACCACCGTCGCCCGAAGCATCCGCTTTAGCGGATAATCACGGCGTGCCGGTCGGGCATCCGCTGGCGAGATATTCCTTCAAGCCCTCCTCCGTTTGCAGGATGGCTTTGACAACTTCCATCCGCACACCGCAGGCTCCAGCGACCGCACGGATGTTCGGGAACATCTGTTGACGGTAGATCGACCAGACATGGCAGGTGAGTTCTTCGCGCGTCGCGAAGCGCCCGGTGCTTGCCCTTCCCCTTTTGTTGTTCACAGACATTTCGGATCCGAGAGTGCGAGGATGCGCCGCGAGCAGGCGGGCGCGCGAGTTCAGCTGAACTGCAACTTAGCTACGCTATGGCGCCGCCATGGGATGCGTTTCAGTAGGTGCTATTCGGCCAATTCCGGGCCGCGGTTACAATTCACGACTCCCCGGGCGTGAAATCGGTCGCAATCCCGGGGCGAGATGGTCAATGGTGTGGCACCGATTGTTTGGAGGCACGATGCGCAGCGCACTTTTCGGATTCTTGTTTTTAACAACTGCTGCCGCTCATCCGGCGGCCGCCCACGCCTACGCCACCGGGCCGGAGACGAGCGTCAAGCAGTTGGTCGCTGGGCCCGGGTACAAAGCTGCCGTTGCTGCCCTGGACCGTGGACATGACCAAGTGGTCGAGGATATCATCACGCTGACTGAGATCCCCGCGCCGCCGTTCAAAGAACAAGCGCGTGCGAACGCCTATCTCAACATGCTGAGGCAAGCGGGCCTCAGCGAAGTCGAAATGGACGCCGAAGGCAATGTCATGGGGCTGCGGCGCGGCACCGGGCCGGCAGGTGCTCCGGTCGTCGCCATCGCGGCCCATCTCGACACCGTCTTCCCTGAGGGAACCAACGTCAAGGTTCGCCGCGAGGGTACACGACTCTTTGCGCCAGGCATTGGCGACGATACACGCAGCCTTGCGGTGCTCCTGGGCTATGTTCGTGCCCTGAACGCGGCCGGGCTCAAGACCAGGCACGATATCCTCTTCGTCGGCAATGTCGGTGAGGAAGGGCCAGGTGACCTGAGGGGCGTCAGGCATCTTTTCACCAAAGGCAAATACAAGGGCCGGATCAAATACTTCATGTCGATGGACGGAACGGATGCCG
>JALYNE010000070.1 GCA_030773375.1 Pseudomonadota bacterium | reverse complement strand
GCCTCCGTTTCGCCCACGCAGATGATGGCCTGCAGCCCCGCCGCCAGCGCGGCTTGCGCTTTTGCGCGGACTTCGCCGTTTGTTTCGTGCTGAAACTGACGGCGCTCGGAATGTCCGACGATGACGAGCCGCGCGCCAACCTCCCGCAGCATGGGCGCACAAATGCTGCCGGTATAGGCTCCGCACTCTTTCGAGTGACAGTCCTGGGCGCCGATCGGCATGCCCTGGGCCTGCGCGACCGCAGGGGCAATGAGCGTGAAAGGCGGGCAGATTGCCACGTCGACGCCCGGAGCGCGACGGGCGGCATCCGCGATCGCCTTCACTTCGTCGAGTGCCGCAAGATTGCCGTTCATCTTCCAGTTTCCGACAACCAGCTTGCGGCGCACCTTTGTTCCTTTCGATGTTTCGCCGCCGCCAGCGGCGGGGCAAGGGTGGAAATTGGGAGCCGTCGGGATGGCGCCCCTGCCTCCCCATGCTCGCCCGGCAGTGCATGGGATGAGAGTGCCTAGCAACTCAGCTTCGCCGCGCCAAGCTTGCCGCGCTTCGATGCGCCTTCTATGGACGACCGGCAATGGGCCAGGTGCCCCTTCTCCTTTCTCTCTGGGTATCACATGCTTTCCATCTTCCGCCGCGGCATCGTCTCGAAACTCATGCTGGTGATCCTCGCCATCGGCTTGTTTGCCATTGTCGTGACCGGCTTCGGGACTGACGGCACGGGTGGCCTCGGCGGCATGGCGGGTGCGCGCTCGCAGACGCTCGCCTCGGTCGGGGGTGAGGAGGTCACTGCCGCCGAGCTGACGGATCAGATCAACCGACAGCTCGCCAGGGCCCGGCAACAGCAGCCCGAGCTGGATATGGCTACGTTTCTGAGGACCGGCGCTTATGAGGAGATCCTTCGCCAGCTGATCAGTCAGAAGGCGCTGCTTGCCTTTGCCGACGAGAACGGCATCGCGGCCTCGAAGAAAATGATCGATGGCGAAATCGCAAGTATTCCCGCGTTCCGGAATCTTGCTGGCCAGTTCGATCAGCAGACCTTTCTTGCGGCCTTGCGGCAGGAAGAAATCACCGAGGACCAGCTCCGCCGCGACCTCGCTGCCAGCCTCATCCAGCGGCAGATCCTGCTTCCTGTGGGAGCCGCTGCAGGGGTCCCCCAGGGCCTGGCGCTGCAATATGCCTCGCTCCTTCTCGAGCAAAGAAGCGGGACGGTAGGGCTCGTGCCCGCCGCCGCCATGGGGACGGGGCGCGAGCCAAGCGACGCCGAAGTTGCCGCCTTCTACCGTGAGAGCCAAGGGCGATACGTCATTCCCGAGCGGCGCGTGCTTCGCTACGCCTTGATCGGCCCGGAGCAGGTCGCCGCGGCCGCGCAGCCTACCGAAGCCGAAATCCAGGCAGCCTACAATGCCGCACAAGACCGCTATGGGGCCAAGGAAACTCGGACGCTGAGCCAGGTCGTGCTTCCCGACCAGGCAGCCGCACGCGCCTTTGCGGCAAAGCTCGCCGCCGGGACGAGCTTTGAGCAGGCCGCAGCCCAGGCAGGGTTCAGCGCCGGCGACATCGCGGTCGGGCAGCAGACAAAGGCTGAATTCACGCGGCTGACATCGGATGCGGTGGCGAACGCTGCTTTCGCTGCGGCACGCGGCGTGGTGACGCCGCCGCTCCAGTCGCCGCTCGGGTGGCACATCGTACGCGTGGACGCGATCAGCCGAACGGCCGCGACCCCACTCGCAGCGGCGCGTGCAGAGCTGACAGCGCAGATTGCGCAGCGCAAGCGGACTGAAGCGCTCGGCAATCTCGTCACCCGTGTCGAGGACGCGCTCGGCGAAGGATCGAGCTTCGAGGAGGTGGCGCGCGCGAACGGCCTTGCCGTGCAGGAGACGCCGCCGCTGACCGCAGCCGGCGCACAGCCCGGAATTGCCGGGTGGCGCCCGCCGGCGGAGATCGTGCCGCTCCTGAAGCCGGGCTTCGACATGAGCCCTGACGAGGATCCGGCGGTGGAGACGATCGAGGGTGGTCAGCGCTTTGCAGTGCTGGCCGTATCCCGAGTCATTCCGGCAGCACCTCCGCCCCTCGCGCAGATCAGAAACATCGTGAAGGCAGACCTCGCGGCCAAGCGCGCTGCGGACCGCGCAAAAGCCGTCGCAACCGCGCTCGTCGCCAGGATCAATGCGGGCGTCCCCGCCGCACAAGCCTTCGGACAGGCGGACGTCCGGCTCCCGCCGCCGCAGACGGTGAATGCGCGCCGGCTTGAAATTGCCCGGCCCAACCAGCCCATCCCGCCGCCGCTGGCGATGCTGTTCAGCCTCCCGCGCGGCAAGGCGCGGCTGGTCGCGGCGCCGAACGGGCAGGGCTGGTTCGTGGTGCATCTCCAGACGATCGTTCCGGGCGACGCGCGGAGCGCCCCGCAGCTCGTCCAGGCGACGCGCAGCCAGTTTCAGCAGTTTATCGGCCAGGAATATGCCGATCAATTCACGCGCTCGATCGAGAAAGGCCTGGAAGTTGAGCGAGACGCAGAGGCGATCGCGGCACTGAAGCGGCAATTGATGGGGGGAAGCTCGGCGCAATAGCCGTGATCCTGCTGATCGATAATTACGACAGCTTCTCGTGGAACCTTGTACATTACCTGCGCGCGCTCGGGGCCGAAGTGGTCGTGCGGCGCAACGACGAGCTTTCGCTCGACGAAGCTCTCGCCATGGGGGCAGCAGGCTTCCTGATCTCGCCGGGGCCAGGCACACCCGACCAGGCCGGGATTTCACTCGGCCTGGTGGGAGCCTGCGCTGAGGCAGGGCGGCCGCTGCTCGGGGTCTGCCTCGGGCATCAGGCGATCGGACAGCATTTCGGCGGGAAGGTCGTGCGCGCCGCTCAGCTGATGCACGGCAAGACCTGCGCCGTAAGCCATGACGGAACCGGCTTGTTCGAAGGACTGCCCAGCCCGTTCACGGCCACCCGCTACCATTCACTCGCGGTGGCGGAGGAGGGACTGCCCGACTGTCTCCTGATCAACGCGACTGCGGCCGATGCCACCGTGCAGGGAATCCGGCACCGCGAGCTTCCGATCCACGGGGTACAATTCCATCCGGAAAGCGTTGCGAGCCAGCATGGGCATGCGCTGCTCGGCAATTTCCTGCGCCTGGTTGGCGAGCGCCGCTAGAGTGCTTTCAAGTCAGGTGGAAATCACCTGACGGCTCGGAAAGCACGGCAAACAGAGAAAACCGGAGGCGTTCCCGGTTCAATCCAACCGGGAACGAGTCTAGACGTGCATGGCTCAGGCGAAACAAACCCCCGCGGCAAGCCCGCCGCTCCGACGACCTGGGGCTGGCCAGCAACATCGTGAACGTGATTGATCCTCCACGGGCGAGCTCCTCCGAAACCTCCTGATCCACTCGTTGGAACAAGCTGGCCTCCGTGCCGATCGCAAGCCTGGCGATACGCGCGCCGATCGTCTTTGACGCTTGACAAGCAACCGTAACGTTTCCTACACGTTCTACATTCGTTCCTATGGGGGCCGACATGCTTACGCGCAAGCAACATGAGCTTCTGACCTACATTCACGAGCACCTCGCTGCCAACGGCGTTTCGCCCTCGTTCGAGGAGATGAAAGAGGCGCTGGAGCTCAAGTCCAAGTCAGGCGTCCACCGACTGATCTCTGCGCTTGAGGAACGGGGTTTCATCCGGAGGCTCCCGAACCGCGCGCGCGCCCTGGAAGTGATGCGCATGCCGGACGTCAAGGCCGGGATCGCCTCGACCCCCAAGCCGCCGGCCAGATTGCCCGAGGCCGCAAACGACGTGATCGAGCTTCCGCTCCACGGACGGATTGCCGCGGGCATGCCGATCGAGGCGATGGAAGGGCAGAGCACCCTTCCCGTGCCCGCCGCACTGCTGGGGCCCGGCGAGCATTATGCGCTCGAGGTCGCGGGCGACTCCATGGTCGAGGAAGGCATTCTCGACGGCGATTACGCGCTCGTTCGCAAAACCGACGTGGCGCGTGACGGCGAGATCGTGGTTGCACTCATCAACAACGAGGAAGCGACGCTGAAGACCTTCCGGCGCGAAGGCCAGATGATCCGGCTCGATCCCGCCAACCGCAATTACGACCCGCAGCGCTACCGTCCCGAGCAGGTGCAGATCCAGGGCAAGCTCGCGGGGCTGCTGAGGAGATATTGAAGATCTGTCCCAAGCCTTCCGGAAGAGCGACTGGAGACATGCGATGGCACGTTTGAATTATGTCGAGCTGCCGGTACGGGAAGTGGGCCCTGCCAAGAACTTCTACGAGCGGGCATTCGGCTGGAGCTTGGCCGAGTTCGGTCCCACCTATGCAGCGACGCTGAGCGGCGACACGGACATCGGGCTGCAGGGCGATGCAGCAGAAGCGGCCCAGGCACCGCTGCCGGTGATCGAGGTCGACGATCTCGAAGCAGCTTTGGCCGCAGTGGAGCAGGCTGGCGGCACAGTGATACGGCGGATTTTCTCCTTTCCGGGCGGACGGCGCTTCCACTTCACCGATCCAAGCGGAAACGAGCTGGCCGCCGTGCAGGCCGACTGACGCAACTCCCTTTTCGACCGCATCATTTTGGGATATAGAGGCTGAGGGGACGGGAGATAGTCGCCTTCGCGGCAGCTGTCGGCGAAACGCTTCGGACAAGTCCGGGGCGTTTCGTTTTTTCGAGGTCCCTTCTTTTTCCTGGGAACCCCTTCCAGGTTTGGCCGTTTGGCTGAGTACCCCCCCGCGGTGGTCAGCCCCCCCCCCCGCTGATCACCAACAAAGCCCCGGCCCCCCAGCCGGGGCTTTTTCGTTCTGGGCTGCAGAGCCAGTCGGACAGAGCTGGATAGGCGCCCTCGCATAGCGCCTGCGCCCCGAGGAAGTCCGTGCGGGCAAGTCAGTTCTTACCGCGACGGGCGGGCCCAGGGGTGACGCCCCACTCGCTCGGCTACAGTCGTAATGGCCGGCGTTTCGGACAGGGTTACCGCAAGCCCGCCGGTGCGCGCGAGGAACGGCCGGTCGGCCTTGAGCCAGCGCGGCCTGCAAGTCCGCGGAAGACGGCGGTCGCTGATGACGATATCGGCTTGGCCGCAGGCGCGACTGAGCGGCGCGAAGTCGACAAGATGGCGGCTCCGGGTTGCGAGGATGCGCCAGCGCCGTCCATCCCTGCCGATGTCGATCACGCAAAGATCTCCATTGCAGCGGGCGCCGCCCATCGCTTCGACGTCCGGCATCTCCGCTTCCGAGCCTGAAGTCTCGCCAAGCATGCTGCGGACATACTCGCCTGCCCGGCCCCGCAGGATCGCCATTTCGCCCGAGGGGCCGCGAAGCGCGAGATGCCGCCCGTCGCCAGTGACGATGAGGTCCGCCGGCGGTGTGGAGATGGCCCAGAGTGCTCCGACACCGGCCGGCAACAGGCCCAAGCGACGGATCTTCGTCCGCCACAGCGCCAGCCAAAGCCCGCCCGCCACCATGAGGCCGAATGCTGCCGGAGGCATGGTGGGAAGCATGGTGACCGCGCCCGGCGCGGCCGCCGTGGTTCGCGCGAGGGCGAGAAGGAGCTCCAGCCCAGCACCCGCGGCCCACCAGAAGGGTGCGCCGAGGCCGATCGAGTCAAGAAGAAGCGCCAGCGCTTCGGCCGGCATGATGATGAAGGTGGTGAGCGGGATCGCAAGGATGTTCGCAATCGCGCCGTAAAGTCCGGCCTTATGGAAGTGGTAAAGCGCGATCGGCACCAACGCGATTTCAACGACGAGCCCAGTAAGCACCAATGCGAGGAGGCCGCGGCCCAGGCGAGCGAACGGGCCTTCGTCGCGTCGCGAGAGGAGCGCTTTCACCTGCGGGTGCTCGTGGAGTGCGACAATGGCGATCATTGCGGCAAAGCTCATCTGGAAGCTCGGTCCGACGAGGCTTTCCGGCCAAAAGGCAAGGACGGCGAGCGCTGCGACAGCCACCAGCCGGAGCGTCAGCGCTTCCCGCCCGAGCGCGATCCCGAGGAGGACGAGGAGCGCTGCGATGCAAGCCCTGACGGTCGGAACTTCGGCCCCTGTCAGCAAGGTATAACCAACGCCGGCGAACGCACCTGCCGCCGCAGCGATGAGCACCAGGCGGAAACGGAGCGCAAGCCACGGGCTCAAAGCGAGGATCTTCAGGGTCAGAAGCATAACCGCACCCACCACGGCCGTGAGGTGGAGCCCGCTGACGGAAAGAAGGTGCGCGAGGCCCGAGCGGCGCATGGCTTCCGCATCCTCCTCCGGAATGCCGCTCTGGTCGCCGGTGGCAAGCGCGGCAGCAATGCCTCCTTGGCTGCCGGGAAGCTGCGCGCGAACGTGATCGGCGAGGCGCTGGCGCGCATTTGCGAGCCGGGCGCGCCAGCCTTGCTCGCCTGCCCGCTCGATCACTTCGACCGCGTGGGCGCGGCCGGTGCCGCCGATCTGCTGGAACCAGGCGGCGCGCGCGAAATCATAGGCTCCCGGAACGGGCATCGGCGGCGGCGGCATCAGCCAGGCCCGGATCCGGACGCGCGCGCCGGGCTCGATGCCGGGAGGTGCGTCATCCCAGTCGACGTTGATGCGTAGCTTCTTGGCAAGATCCGCAGGCACGAGCGGCTGGACGAGGAGACGCACGGCCTCTTTGGCCGGGAGGCGTTGGACGCTTTCGATGATCGCCTCGAACTCAGCTGCTTGTTGGCGCTCGAGCCGAGGCGCAGCGAGCCGGTCCGCTTTGCTCCAGACGAGCCCGCAGCCGATGGCGGCGGCGACACAGAAAAGGAGAAGCGCACGGCTCCAGCGGGCGGGCGGCGCGGCAAGGGCAGCCACCGCGCCTGCGCACGAGATAAGCAGGAAGGCGGTCCAGGCGCTGCTGCCTGGGAGGACGAACCAGGCTGCGATACCGAACCCGAGCGCCACCGGCAGCAACAAAGGAAGCTGGTCGCGCTCGGCCTCGAGCCAGCCTTCGATGTGGTCGCCAAGCCGGGAGAGCGGCAACCAAGCGGGGCGGTGGGGCACCGTTTGCAGCGGGGTCGCCGCGATGCTAGGGGCGCTGGCGTCGTTGGTCGGCATCGACCGCATCCTTGGAGAATCGGCGCTTGAGCGCAACCGAAGAAGTCCGCGAGGTCGTCACCCGCTTCGCGCCCTCCCCAACCGGCTTCCTTCATATCGGCGGCGCACGCACGGCGCTCTTCAACTGGCTGTATGCGCGCCACCATGGCGGGCGCTTTCTCCTGAGGATCGAAGATACCGACAAGGCGCGCTCCACCCAGGCGGCCATCGACGCGATCCTCGAGGGCATGAAGTGGCTCGAGCTGGATTGGGATGCGGAAGCCTATTTCCAGTCCGATTTCGCGGCGCGGCATGCGGATGTCGCCCACGAGTTGCTGAAGCGCGGCCACGCCTATCGCTGCTACATGACGGCGGAGGAGCTCGCTGCCGCCCGCGCGGAGGCCGAACGCGAGCGGCGGCCATTCCGGATCAACAGTGTCTGGCGGGACTGCGCCCCGGAAGCGCCCACACCCGATGCGCCTTCGGTTGTCCGCCTCAGGGCGCCGCGCGAAGGCCAGTCGGTCATAGACGACCGGGTGCAGGGCCGCGTGTCGGTCGACAACAGCGAGATTGACGACTTCATCCTGCTGCGCTCCGATAGCACGCCCACTTACATGCTCGCGGTGGTCGTCGATGATCACGACATGGGCGTCAGCCACGTGATCCGCGGCGACGATCACTTGAACAACGCCTTTCGCCAGCTTGCCATCATCCGAGCCATGGGCTGGCCGGAGCCGGTTTACGCCCACGTGCCGCTCATCCACGGGTCCGACGGCGCCAAGCTTTCCAAGCGGCACGGCGCCACCGGCGTGGAAAGCTATCGGGACGAGCTCGGAATCCTGCCCGAAGCCTTGTCGAATTACCTGCTTCGTCTCGGCTGGGGGCATGGCGACGATGAGATCATCGCGCGTGACGACGCGGTTCGCTGGTTCGACCTCGACGGGGTCGGCCGCTCCCCTTCCCGCTTCGACATCAAGAAGCTGGAAAATCTGAACGGCCATTATATTCGCGCGGCCGATGACGGCCGCCTTGCAGGGCTGGTTGCCCCCCGCGTCGCGGCGCTGATCGGGCGAGCCCTATCGAACGACGAGATCGCGCTTCTAACCCGAGCCATGGAGGGGCTGAAGCCGCGCGCGAAGAGCTTGAACGAGCTCGCCGAGGGCGGTGCATTTCTTTTCAAGTCGATCCCCCTCGACCTCGACGAACGCGCGGCCGCCTTGCTAGAGGGCACGGCAGCGGACCTGCTCACCCACGTCCATGCGGCGCTCGAGGCGCTGCCGGAATGGACGGCCGAGACGACGGAGCAGGCTGTGCGAGGGGTGTCCGATCAGGCCGGCATCAAGCTCGGTCAGGTGGCGCAGCCGCTGCGGGCGGCGCTCACCGGACGCGCGACCTCGCCGGGTATTTTCGATGTCCTGGTTCTGCTCGGACGCGAGGAAAGCCTCGCCCGGGTGTCGGACCGAATGAACAAGGAGCGTTAAGATGGGGGAAGACAAGGCCACGCTGAGCCTCGGCGGCAAGAGCTACGATTTCGACGTGCTTTCCGGCACGGTCGGGCCCGACGTCATCGATATCCGAAAGCTGTACGCGCAGACCGGCGCGTTCACTTACGATCCGGGCTTCACGTCCACGGGAAGCTGCGAATCCTCCATCACCTATATCGATGGAGACGCAGGCGTCCTCCTCCACCGTGGCTATCCGATCGACCAGCTCGCCGAGCATTCGACGTTCATGGAAGTGGCCTACCTTCTCCTCCACGGCGAGCTCCCAGCGCAGGGCGAACTGGAGGGCTTCACGCACACCATCTCCCGGCACACGATGCTCCACGAGCAGCTGGCCACCTTCTATCGCGGCTTCCGCCGCGATGCCCACCCGATGGCGATCATGTGCGGCGTCGTCGGCGCACTCTCGGCCTTCTACCATGATTCGACCGACATCACCGATCCGAAGCAGCGTATGATCGCGAGCCACCGGCTGATCGCGAAAATGCCGACCATCGCAGCGATGGCTTACAAATATTCGGTCGGCCAGCCGTTCATGTACCCTGACAACAGCTTGTCCTACACTGGTAACTTCCTGCGCATGACATTCGGCGTTCCGGCCGAGCCGTATCAAGTGAACCCGGTGGTCGAGAGCGCGATGCGGCGAATCTTCATCCTGCACGCCGATCATGAGCAGAATGCGTCGACCTCGACGGTTCGCCTCGCCGGCTCATCCGGTGCCAACCCGTTTGCCTGCGTTGCTGCCGGCATCGCCTGCCTGTGGGGCCCTGCCCATGGCGGAGCGAACGAAGCGGCATTGAACATGCTGCGCGAGATCGGCCGGCCTGAGCGTATTCCGGAATATATCGCCCGGGCGAAGGACAAGGAGGATCCGTTCCGGCTGATGGGCTTCGGCCACCGCGTCTACAAGAATTACGACCCGCGCGCGAAGGTGATGCAGCGCACGGCCGAGGAGGTTCTGACCACGCTCGGCGTCACCGACCCGATCTTCGACGTCGCGCGCGAGCTCGAGCAGATCGCGCTTCGCGACGATTATTTCGTCGAAAAGAAGCTCTACCCCAATGTCGACTTCTATTCCGGCGTGATCCTCTCGGCGATCGGCTTCCCCACATCGATGTTCACGGCACTGTTCGCGCTCGCGCGGACGGTCGGATGGGTGGCGCAGTGGAACGAGATGATCTCCGATCCGGACCAGAAGATCGGGCGCCCGCGCCAGCTTTACACCGGCTACTCGCAGCGGGACTACATCCTGGTGGAGCAGCGCTAGACCTTGGGCGCAGACGAGGCCGCTCAGGGCTGCGGCGGGCCCGCGCTAGGCAAAGCATTTTCTTCAGATGCGCGGGCGTTGAGGTCGGTTTCGCGCATCATGCGCGCCAGTACCTCGTCGCCAATCCTGTCGCGCTCGCGCAGCCGCAGCAACAAGTGGCGCACGGCATCGAAGGCATTGGTCATTTTCCGGGCCCGGAGCCTCGGCGGTCTGGCGCATGGCGGAGCGCGCTTCCTCCACCTCGCGTTCCTCCTCACCCGGATCCGCAAGGGCAGCCCTGTCGATGAGCCTTCGCAAGGTAAGGCCTTGCAGCACGACCGAACCGATTACGATCAGGGTCGCGACCGTAAGGACCAGGTCGCGCTCCCGGAACGGGCTGCCTCCGAGAGCGTCGCTGCTCAGCGCGCAGGCAGCGTGAACGTGAAGCGGGCGCCTTGCCCGGGGGCGCTGTCGACCGCGATGTCGCCGCCCATGGCGCGGGCGAGCCGGCGCGCGATATAGAGGCCAAGCCCGGTGCCACCTGGCTCCGTCGGGTCCAGCCGTTCGAATTTGTCGAAGATGCGGGCCTGATCCTCGGGGGCAATGCCTTTGCCCTGATCGGCGACGATGAGCGCGGCGAGATCTCCCTCGCGGTCCGTCCGGATCCAGACCTGGCCGCCTTCGGGCGAATAGCGGATTGCATTGGTGATGAGGTTCATCACGATCTGCAGCGCCCGCTTGAACTCGCCGGTTGCGGGGAGAGCCTCGTCGTCGGCAGGCCGATCGATGCGAACGCCGCGCGCGCCGGCGCGGACGGAAAGCAAGCCGGCAGCCCGGCGGGCCAGATCCGCGAGGTCGATATCGTCGGCTTCCGGCACGAAATCCGGGCGCTCGATGGCCTGAAGATCGACCAAATCGTCGACCAGTGCGAGAAGGTGCCGGCCAGCCGCGGCGATGTCACTTGCGTAACTCGCATAATCCTTGCGGAGCGGGCCTTCGGGCTGCGCGGAGATCGTCTCAGCGTTGCTTATGATGTGGTCGAGCGGCGCGCGGAGCGCCTTGTCGAGCCGCTCCCCGAAAGCGGGCGAGTCCGCAAGAGCAGGTCCGGATAAGCTTTCTGGCGCCGGAGCGCTGGCCAGTCGGGTTGCTGAGCCACGAAAGCCGGCGAAGCGGCCGCGGCCGTCAATGAGAGGCACGCCTGCCAACCGGTACTTGCCGCCGGCCGGACCGCGGATTTCGGCGAACTGGTCGTCGAAGCGGCGCTGCTCGGCCAGAGCAGTGAGAATTGGAAAGGTTCCGCCGTCTCCTTCGAGGAGGCGGAACAGCTTCGTGAGCTCTTCGCCGATGAGCTCGGCGGGCGTGGTGCCGGCGGCGGCGGCGGCGGCGGGCGACAGGCTCGTAAACAGGAGCTTTTCGTCCGTCTCCCACATCCAGTCTGCGGCCGCCCGCAGGAAGTCAGCCTCTCGCTCGGCTTCGGGGGCTTCAGC
>JALYNE010000069.1 GCA_030773375.1 Pseudomonadota bacterium | reverse complement strand
ACTCGCAATCGGCCCAGGCTTACGCCAACTATATTCGCCGTTTGCAGGCGGGGATGAGCGGATTTACCTGCTACGCCTCGCTGCAGATGCCGCGCTGACCTGGCGCCGCTAATGGCCGACGGATGCGCCGCATCCGCTGCGCCTTCGCGATCGGGCTCCGGGACATCCCCGGCACCGTCGGCCCGCTACATCGCCGATGCGCAGGAGCTGATGCTGCGAGTGGAGCTCGACGGGCTGACCGCGCTTTTTCATCGTCCCTCCGGCATGACCCACATCCTTGCCCCACCCGCGCCGCAGCTTCTCGATGCGCTCGCTGAAAGCCCCGCCACCGCTGCTGAGCTCGCCGAGCGCCTGGGGCGGAGCTTTCAAGTCGACGGCGGGGGCAAGGAGATGGCCGCGCGGCTCGCGGAACTCGAGGCGGCGGGGCTCGTGCAACGTCTATGAAGCACGCGCTCACCATCCAGGTAGGGCCAGTAGGATTCCGGGTCGGCTCGGATTGGCGTGGCCCGCTCGATGCCCTGCGCGGCCTTTATCGGGACTATCCGCAGCCCGACCTGTGCGACTTCTCGGTTCGGCTCGAGCCTGAACAGCCGTGGCGGCGGTGGCTGAAGCCGTCCGTTGCCATTCGCGGCGATTACATCCTGCCCGATGCTGCGCCGCTCGCTCTGCAGCATGGCCTGCTCGCTGCGGAAATGGGCATGAACCTTCAGATGGCGCTGGGCCAAAGACACTATCTGCTGCTCCATGCATCCGCCGTGGAGCGCGACGGAAAAGCGGTGCTGATGACCGGCGCTTCGGGTTCGGGCAAATCGACGCTGGCGGCGATGCTCGGCGAGCACGGCTGGCGCTTCATGGGGGACGAATTCGCCCTGCTCGACCTTGATACCGGCGACCTTCATCCTTTCCCGCGTGCGATCAGCCTCAAGAATCACGCAGTTTATGCGATGGAGGAGCTTGCGTCGGCCGAGCGGTTCGGTCCCTGGCTTCGCGGCACGCCCAAGGGCACGATCCGGCACCTGCGTCCCCAAGACGAGGCGATTGCGCGCATGGCCGAGCCGGCGAGGCCCGCGCTCATCCTCTTCCCGCGATATGACAAGGCTGTCCCACGAGCGATCCGGCCCGTCGGCGCCGCCGAAGTCTTCGTGCGTTTGACGCAGGCCTCCACCAACTACGTCGCGCTGGGCGAGCGTTCATTTGCAGCGCTCACAAGCTTCGTCGCGAACCTGCCGGCCCGGGCGATCGACTATCCCGACGGCAGCAGCGCGGTGGAGATGGTCGAAGCGCTTTGGGCTGAGCTCGCGCGGTGAAAGACGCGCGGCTCCTGGTCAGCTTGCTTCGCGATCCGCCTGCGGCGGGCACGCTCGATGCGGCGCAGTGGACGGAGCTCCTCGCAGTGGCGAGGGCCGAGTCGCTGATCGGCAGCCTCGCACACCGTATGCGCGCTGTTGCTTTACCCGCCGGGGTCGAGCGCATCCTCGAACAGGCGCGCGGCGATGCCGAACAGGCTCGGCGCCAGGCGCTTTGGGAAGCTGAAATGGCGCGCCGTGCGCTGGCGCCGCTCGAAGTGCCGGTCGTGCTCCTCAAAGGCACTGCTTATGCGGCGGCCGGGCTCCCAGCAGGCGCGGGCCGATCGATTGGCGATCTCGATATCCTGGTACCCCGCGGAGCGCTGGCCCGACTAGAGGAGGCGTTGCTCGGTGCCGGCTGGGAGTGGGTCAAGGAGGACGCCTACGACCAGCTCTATTATCGCCGCTGGATGCACGAGCTGCCGCCGCTCATCCACCGCGAGCGGGATCGGATGATCGACGTCCATCACACGATTCTGCCGCTTACCGCGGGGCCCAAGCCGGACGCGGAGGCGATGATCGGCGACAGCCAGCGGCTCGAGAACGGCCTGCGGGTTCTTGGCCCCGCCGACATGGTCATGCACGCCGTCGCCCACCTGTTCGCCGACGGGGACATGGCTGGGGGCCTCCGCAACCTCTGGGATATCGACCGGCTGCTGCGCCAGTTCGCTGCGCGCGAAGGCTTTTGGGGGGACCTCGCTGTACGCGCGCGGCGCCATCAGCTTCAATCGCACCTCAGTCGCGCGCTTCGGCTGGCGGCAAAGCTCTACGGCACTCCTGTCGACCCGCAGCTCGCAGGGTGGCGCCGGCCCTCGGACCGGCTGTTCGAGCGGCGCCTGCTGGCGCGCAACGGCTGGGGGCAGGGTACGCGGCCTGCGCTGCGTCTCGCTTTCTACATCCGGTCACACTGGATGCGGATGCCGCCGCTGATGCTGGCGCGCCACCTTTGGCAAAAGGCGCGGAAAAGCTAGACCTCCGAAGTCCGGGGCACTCCCGCACCAGGCCTTCCGCCGCACAGCCATCGGGCGTTTCAAAACCGGCTTAATGTAGAGATCAGCTCGTCATATGAATCGATCACGGCGTCCGCCCCGAGCTTTTCCACCGGCCGGTCCGAAAAGCCGAAGCTCACGGCGATAAAGGGAACGCCCGCCGCTTTGGCCGTGTCGCCGTCGATTATCGAGTCCCCGACGAAGGCGGCCCTGCCGGCTCCGGCGCGGGCAATCGCTTCATGGAGCGGGGCGGGATCGGGTTTTCTCACCGGGAGCGTATCCCCGCCGACGATGCTCTGGAAGCGGGTGTTCCAGGCGAGCGCATCGAGGAGCCCGTGGGTCAAAGCCTCGGGCTTATTGGTGCAGATCGCCAGCGCCACCCCGGCGGACGAAAGGGCATCGAGCGCCGCCTCCAGCCCTGGATAGGCCCTGGTTCCGTTGCAGATGTTGGCGGCATAATGTTCGATGAAGATCGGCAGAGCCCTGTCCACCAGCGCTTCGGATGCTTCGCCGCTCGTAGCGAGGCCGCGGCGGAGAAGTGATCGGGCACCGTGGCCGATCAGCCGACGGACCAGTTGCGGCTCCACCGTTTCGCGTCCGAGCGCGATCAGCGTGAGGTTGAGCGCGTGGGCAAGATCGGGCGCGGTGTCGGCGAGCGTGCCGTCGAGGTCGAAAGCGATGACGTTGAAGGGCACGATTTGCATGGCGGCCGCGCCTTGGGGCGGCACTATGGAAATGGCAAGATTTCCGTGCGATGGGGCGCCGACATTCCGGAAGCGCCATGAACCAGCCGACCCCATTTGCAGCCGTTATCCTCGCCGCAGGCAAGGGAACACGGATGAAGTCCGATCTCCACAAGGTCCTCCACCCGATTGCCGGGCGGCCGATGCTCGAACATCTGTTCGCGAGCGTAGCGCAGCTGGGCCCCGACCAGAAAGTGGTGGTGATCGGGAGCGGCCGCGAGCAACTGGAACCCCTGGTGGCGGCCCATGGCGGCAGCGTCGTCGTTCAGGAGCCGCAGCTTGGAACCGGACACGCCGTGCAGCAGGCCGAAGCGCCGTTGGAAGGCTTTGGGGGCGACGTTCTCATTCTTTATGGCGACACGCCGCTGGTGGAGCCGGCGACGATGCGGCGGATGCTGGATCGCCTCCATGCCGAGGATAGCCCCGCGATCGTCGTTCTCGCTTTCCGCCCCGCCGATCCGCTCCACTACGGCCGCGTCATCGCGGGCGCCGACGGCACGATCACCAAGATGGTGGAATATAAGGACGCGACGCCGGAGGAGCGGGCTTGCGACCTGTGCAATTCCGGTTTGATGGCGGTGCGTGCGGCCGATCTCTTTGCGCTCCTTCGCCGCGTCGGCAACGACAATGCCGCCCGTGAATATTACCTTCCTGACGTGGTCATGCTCGCGGCCGCCGACGGCCGGAAGTCAGCGGTGATCAAAACCGAGGAATGGGAAGTGGCCGGCATCAACAGTCGCGGCGAACTTGCCGCAGTCGAAGCCGAGTGGCAGCGCCGCCGGCGGGCGCGGGCAATGGCCGACGGCGTGACGCTCACCGCACCCGACACCGTCTGGTTCAGCCACGATACGGAGCTCGGCCGCGACACGCTGGTCGGTCCGAACGTGGTGTTCGGCCCAGGCGTTCGCGTCGGCGAAGGGGTGCGGATCCACGCATTCAGTCACCTCGAGGGCGCCGACATCGCCGCGGGTGCGGAGATCGGCCCGTATGCCCGGCTCCGCCCCGGCGCTGAAATCGGCAAGAAAGCCAAGGTCGGCAATTTCGTCGAAGTGAAAAAGGCCCGGCTCGGCGCGGGCGCCAAGGCCAACCACCTTTCCTATATCGGCGATGCCGACGTAGGGGCGGGCGCGAACATCGGCGCCGGCACCATCACCTGCAACTATGACGGCTTCTTCAAATATCCGACCGTGATCGGGGAGGGGGCCTTCATCGGCTCCAACAGCGCGCTGGTCGCTCCGGTGACGATAGGCAGGGGCGCCATCGTCGGTGCCGGCTCCGTCATGACGCGGGATGTCGCGGAGAACGCGCTCGCCGTCGCCCGCGCTCGCCAGGAGGAGCGGCCGGGCTGGGCCGCGCGCTTCAAGGCGATGATGGCGGCGAAGAAGAAAGCGAAGTAGAAACAAGCCGTTCGCGCCCAGGCCGAACAATCCACGTAAAGGTGAGCGAATATGTGCGGGATCATTGGCATTGTCGGCAAGGAGGAAGTCGCCGGGCGTCTGCTCGATGGACTGCGGCGGCTCGAATATCGCGGCTATGATTCAGCGGGCCTGTGCACCATCGTCGATGGGGCGCTTGAGCGGCGCCGCGCGGAAGGAAAGCTCGACAATCTCGCGCGAGAGCTCAGCCATGCCCCGCTGCCCGGGGAGGTCGGGATTGCTCACACTCGCTGGGCAACGCACGGCGCTCCCACCCGCGACAACGCTCATCCGCACGCGACCGCCGAAGTCGCACTCGTGCACAACGGCATTATTGAGAATTTTCGTCCGCTTCGGGAAGAGCTTATTGCAGAGGGCCGCGAGTTCGAGAGCCAGACCGACACCGAAGTCGTCGCTCACCTCATCAGCCGCGAGATCGAGCGCGGCGCCGAGCCCCACGAGGCGGTGCCGCGCACCTTGAAGCGCATCCATGGTGCCTTCTCGCTTGCCATTCTCTGCCGGCGTTATCCCGACATGCTGATCGGCGCGCGCTTGGGTTCTCCGCTGGTCGTCGGCTATGGCGAGGATGAGACCTATCTCGGCTCCGACGCATTGGCCCTGGCGCCGCTCACCCAGAAAATCTCTTATCTCGAGGAAGGCGATTGGGTCGTCATCACGCGCGACGGCACGCAGATTTACGACCGGAACGACAAGCCCGTGCAGCGGCCGATCACTCTTTCCGGGGCAAGCGCGGCGGCGGTCCAGAAGGGCAATCACCGCCACTACATGCAGAAGGAGATTTTCGAGCAGCCGATCGTGGTGGCGCAGACCCTGAGCTCATATCTCCGCCCCTTGGAGCAGAAGGTCGCGCTGCCGCAAATGGACTTCAGCTTCGCCGACGTGCCCCGCATCACGATCGTTGCCTGCGGCACGAGCTATTATGCGGGGATGGTCGCTAAATATTGGCTCGAGCAGTTCGCGCGAGTCCCCGTCGAACTCGATATCGCGTCCGAGTTCCGCTACCGAGCGCCGGTGCTGGAGCCGGGCGGCATGGCGCTTTTCATCTCCCAGTCGGGCGAGACGGCCGACACGCTCGCCGCGTTGCGCCACGCGCGCGCGGAAGGGCAGAAGATCGCCGTGGTCGTAAACGTCCCCACCAGTTCGATGGCGCGCGAAGCGGATCTTCTGCTTCCCACCCACGCAGGTCCCGAAATCGGCGTTGCCTCCACCAAGGCCTTCACCTGTCAGCTCGCCGTTCTTGCCGCGCTTGCCGCCAAGGTCGCGCGCGACAAGGGCCGGATGAGCGATGAGGAGGAGCGCGAGATCGTCGGGCACCTTTCCGAAGCGCCGGCCGCGATGAACGCGGCGCTCGCGCACGACGAGGAGATCGAGGCGATGGCGCCGATCGTCGCCCGGGCCCGCGACGTTCTTTATCTGGGGCGTGGCCCGGACTACCCGATGGCCTTGGAAGGCGCGCTCAAACTCAAAGAAATCAGCTACATCCATGCCGAAGGTTACGCCGCTGGAGAGATGAAGCACGGGCCGATCGCGCTGATCGACGATCATGTGCCGGTGATCGTCCTGGCGCCTTCGGGGCCGCTTTTCGAAAAGACCGTTTCCAACATGCAGGAGGTTCAGGCGCGCGGCGGCAAGGTCATCCTGATATCCGACGCAGACGGGCTCGCTCAGGCCGGCGACGGCATGGTGGCCGGCATCGAGATGCCGCGGGTTCACCCCCTCATTGCGCCATTGGTCTACGCGGTGCCCGTGCAGCTGCTCGCCTACCACGTGGCCGTGGTGAAGGGCACGGACGTGGATCAGCCGCGAAACCTGGCGAAGAGCGTCACCGTGGAGTGATTAGAGTGCTTTCAAGTCAGGTGGAAATCACCTGACGGCCCGGAAAGCACGGCAAACAAAGGAAAGTGGACCCGTTCCCGGTTCAATCCAACCGGGAACGAGTCTAGGGACTGCGCGCGATTGCCTTTGTTTGAACCCGTGACCAGCGCGCATCCAATCAAGGCAAGGCCAAGCACTTTGTCAGGCGTGGTGAAAGCCGTCTCGCTCGATCCACGACGCGAGAAGCCGCCGCATTTGCTCGGCAGCCGCCGGGGTCAGCTTCACGTTGATCCTGCGCCTGTCGTGGGTGTCGGCCTCGCGGATGAGCTTGCCGTCCTCTTCCATCGCTGCAATCCAGCGGAGGGCGGTGCTCGAAGGGACGTTCGCCGCGATGCAAAGGCTGGTCACCGACATCGCTCTGCCCTCCTCGTGAGCGGCGAAAAGGTCGAGCAACATATCCCACGCCGGTTCGCCGAAAAGATCGCGGCCAAGCAGTGCCTCGCGCTCGCGGCGGGCGTGGATGAGCCGCCGCGCGTACGCTCCCGCCGCGGGCTTCGCGTGAGGGGCGGCGCCGCTCACAACAGCCCCCGGGCGCGAAAGCTCGTCCACCCCGTCCTCGCCACCACCAGATGGTCGTGCACCGTGACGTCAAGTTCTCGGCCGGCGTCGATGATCCTCCGCGTCATCTCGATGTCGCTGCGGCTGGGGCTCGGGTCGCCGGAGGGATGGTTGTGGACTAGGATCAGTGCGGTGGCCCCGACCTGGAGCGCGCGTCGCATCACTTCGCGGGGATAGACCGGCGCCTGCTTGATCGAGCCGTCCGCCACGGTCTCGTACAGCAGCCGGTTCTGAGCGTCGAGGAACAGCACGCGAAAGCGCTCGACGGGCTCTGTGGCCATGTCGAGCTGCAGATATTTCAAAAGCGCCTCCGAGCTGGAGATAACGGGACCTTCGAACGCTTCTGCACGTGCAACGTGCAGCATTGCGTCACGGACCGCACACAAAGCGTCCGCCACCGTCTGGCCCGCGACCCTGCCGAGCGCGGAACGCGGCGCTGACAGAACCGCCGACAAAGAGCCGAACTCTTCGATCAGAGAGGCGGCGTCGGCTTGTGTCGAGACAGGGTCTAGTGTTGCCAGCAGCTCCGTCAGGACGGACCGGCACCGGCCCGCACCGGCCGCTTGTGGTGCGACCATGTGCCCAGCACGATCGTAAGCAGCATCGGATAACTCCAGAATGCGAGGAGAAAGGCGTAGCCGTTCCGAAGCATGTCCGGATCCGCCAGCCTTGCGATGTGGGCGAGGACGCCAATCAGTTGAAGCGCAGCTGTCCATAATGGCCAGTACCGATCCGTGAGAAGCGCAAGCGCGAGATATGCGAAGAGCACCGCCACATCGACTGCGAGGACGCCCATTTCGACACCGCTGAAGCGACTTGCCGCAGGGGACATGAGCGCTGCGGAAAGAACGGAGCCGACCAAGAGCACCAAGGCTCCGATCCGCTCGGGCGGACCGCCCCTCGCCGCCGCGTAGATGCAGCAGGCGAGGAGACAAGCAGCGAACAAAAGCATGCGCACGCTGCCATTCCGACCACGCGTTTCTCCCGTAGTCAATCGAAGTCGATGGCAGCGGGATCACGCCGCCGCGGACTGGGGCTCCGATGCGACAACCGTCAGTCCACCGAAGCCCCAATCTTCGGGGCACTCGGTCAGATCGCCGACCGCAAGTTCCCGCAGGTTCAGCCGCGCCAGTTCTTCATGCGCCTGAAGCATCAGCTGGCGGGCCTTGGCCGCGTGGGTGATCGCTTCGATCGCATGCTCGACTGCTTCGCGGCCCGTTCGTGCAGGCAAGCCAGCTTTGACGCGTGCATCGAGGAGGGCAGCGATCAGCCGCGCGTTGTTAGCAAGAGCAACGTCATAGTCGTTCTCGGTGGTTCGGACGTCGCCGCGGATCTGACGGGCGGCTGCGATAATGTGATTGCGCATAAGAAGTCCTTTCTGCGCGGCGGAGAGCCGGCAGCTATTGGTTCGTAAAAAGTCTTCGATGTCAGGAAAAAAGGCGGACCAATTGACCGATCAACCGCACGATGCCCCAGGAAATGGTGATCAGCGTTCCGACGGCAACGACGGCGCCGAGTGCCAGAGCTCCGATCCAGAGCAGTCGCTCGCCGATGGTCAGGTCATTGCGGTCCCCCTCGTATCTGGGGATCGGCCACCTCGGACCGTGCCAAAGGGGCGCGCTGACCCGGAAGGGCACCTGCTCCTCGTGCACCGCATAATCGCGGCTAGGTCGAGACGGCCATTCCCCGGCATCGTCAGACCGCTCCACAATGCCCGCCTCGGAGCCCGCGACAATGCTCGCCGTGTCGTATACAAAAGGCTTGTAGGTTGCCGCTCCCTCCGCCGCGGCGAGCATTTGCGCGGCTTCCTGGCTGCTGGCGGCGCCCAACGTCCGGCGCGCCGCGCGCAGCCTCTCGTTGACGGCCCAGTGCGTGACGCCAAGCTCGATCGCAATCTCCTTCGCGCTTCTACGCACATGCCATCGCCGCAGCACCTCTCGCTGAGCGTCCGTCAGTTTGGCAACGGAGTCGGAATCCATGGCACCAATGTAGGTGATCGGCGCGATTCAGCCAATGGAGCCCGGGGAAGTCCTTGCTGCCGGTCCGGAGCCGGGGCAAAGCGGGTTATGACGAGCAAAATCGAGGGCGGCTGCCATTGCCGCGCCGTCCGGTTCGAGGCGAAGGTGCCCAACGCGGTCGAGGTGCTCGACTGCAATTGTTCGATCTGCTCCATGACGGGCTTTCGCCACCTGATCGTGCCGCATGGGGACTTTCGGCTGCTTTGCGGCGCTGAGAAACTCAGCAGCTACCGATTTGGAAGCGGCACGGCCGAACATCTCTTTTGCAGCCTTTGTGGCATCAAGAGCTTCTATCAGCCGCGCTCCCATCCCGGCGCCTGGAGCGTCAACCTCAACTGCCTCGACGACCCGTCCGCTCTTCAAATTACCCTGCGCTGCTTTGACGGGCGCAACTGGGAAAAAGCCCGCGCCCGTCTCGACTGAGCGGCGAAGTGGATCAGCTTTGCCGTTGCGCACGTCCATGGCTTGCCCGCCGCCGCTCGGCCTGCTTACAGAAGACATGGAGCTCATGAGCCCGGGGGAGGGGCATTGATGACGGCGGCCGCTCAGGGGGAACATGGAACGGATCCGAAGCGGGACCGGATGGTCATCGCCGCCTCTTCGCTCGGGACGGTGTTCGAATGGTACGACTTCTTCATCTACGGAACGCTCGCGCCGGTGATCGGAAAGCTTTTCTTTCCGGCCGGGAATGAAGTTGCGCAATTCCTGCTGGCGCTCGCCTCTTTTGCGGTGGGCTTCGGCTTCCGGCCGCTGGGAGCCGTGCTCTTCGGCTACCTGGGCGACAGGCTGGGACGGAAATATACGTTTCTGGTGACGATCACCCTGATGGGCGGGGCAACCGCCGGAGTTGGCCTCGTGCCGACATATCTTGCCATCGGAATCGCCGCGCCCATTCTCCTCATCACGCTTCGTATCCTGCAGGGCCTCGCCTTGGGCGGCGAATATGGCGGCGCTGCCGTCTATGTTGCCGAGCATGCGCCCGCAAACCGGCGCGGCTTCTATACGAGCTTCATCCAGGCAAGCGTCGCTGGCGGTTTTCTCCTCAGCCTGCTGGTCGTGCTTGCCACCAAAGCGGCGGTAGGGGCGGAGGCCTGGATCGACTGGGGATGGCGTCTTCCTTTCCTCTTTTCAATCCTGTTGCTCGGGATCTCGCTGTGGATGCGGCTGAAGCTCAAGGAGAGCCCCGTCTTCCGCGCGATGAAGGAAAAAGGGGAGCTTGCACGCAATCCGCTGAAAGAGAGCTTTGGCACCCGGCGCAATATTGGGCTCATTCTGGTGGCCATGCTGGGGATCGCCGCCGGCCTCACGGTGATCTGGTACACCGCCCATTATTCGGCTTTGTTCTTTCTCCAGAACAGCCTCCGGGTCGACGAGACCGTGGCCGCTGGCGTGGTCGGGATCAGCGTCGTGATCAGCCTCGTCTGGTTCGTCCTGTTCGGCTGGCTGTCCGACAAGGTCGGCCGGAAGAAACCGATCGTTATCGGCTATGCGGCAACTTTGCTGCTTCTCTTTCCGATCTTCCACATCATCGCGGATGCCGCCAATCCGGCGCTCGCAGAGGCGGGGCGGCGTGCTCCGATCGTGGTGGCGGGGCCGGATTGCACCTACAACCCGTTCGCGACCAAGGGTCAGGCAACCGAGTGCGGGCGCTTGCTCGATTATTTCTCGAAAAAGGGCGTCAGCTACACCAAGGTGGCGGCGCCAGTCGTCGCCGTCAGCGTCGGCGGCACGCCGGTCGTCGAGCCGACGCCTGGCAATCTCGACCGGGTGCTCGCCGAAGCCGGCTATTCGTTCGAGAAGGTCCGCCCACCCTTGCCGAACCTGCTCCTCATTCTTCTGGCGATCGTGCTGATGGGTGTGCTTTCGGGGATGACCTACGGGCCGGTGGCCGCGCTCCTTACCGAGCTCTTTCCGGCGCGGATCCGCTACAGCTCCATGTCGATCCCCTATCATGTCGGCACCGGCTATTTCGGCGGATTTCTGCCGTTCATCAGCCAGTATATCGTCGCCAGAACCGGCGATCCGTTCGCCGGCTTGTGGTATACGTTCGCGGTGGTCGCGATGGCGCTCGTCGTGACCCTGGTCTGGCTTCCGGAGACGGCGGGCAAGAGGTTGGACTAGCCGGCGATCGCCCGCTATCGGCGCTCCTCGTGACGGTGCCGCATAATCCCCTCCGCCTCAGGATCGACACCGAGGCTCTCGTTTCCAACTGGCGTTGGCTTCAGCGAATGAGTGGCGCGGCCGCCTGCGGTGCTGCGGTCAAAGCGAACGCTTACGGGATCGGCGCGCGCGACACCG
>JALYNE010000068.1 GCA_030773375.1 Pseudomonadota bacterium | reverse complement strand
ACGGGCTGTTAGCAATCGCAACGCCGGGGGACAACGCGCCGGCGCTGTCGGTTTCGGAGCTGTCCTCGGCTCTTAAGCGCACGGTCGAGGACGCATTCGCGATGGTGCGCCTGCGCGGCGAGATTTCGGGCTTCAAGCGGCACGCCTCCGGGCACTGCTATTTCACGATGAAGGACGAGCGCGCCTGCATCGATGCGGTGATCTGGAAGGGATGCGCTGCCATGCTTCGCTTCCGCCCCGAGGACGGGATCGAGGTCGTCGCCACGGGCAGGATCACCACCTATCCCGGCCGGTCCAAATACCAGATCGTCGTGGACCGGCTGGAGCTTGCCGGCCAGGGGGCGCTGATGGCTCTCCTCGACAAGCGCCGGCGCGCCTTGGCGGCCGAGGGCCTGTTCGACGAGGGCCGTAAGAAGCGGCTTCCCTTTCTCCCGCGCGTGATCGGTGTCGTGACCTCACCGACCGGAGCCGTCATCCGCGACATTCTTCACCGGCTCGCGGACCGCTGTCCGAGCCGCGTGATCGTATGGCCGGTGGCGGTGCAAGGGGAGGGGGCGGCGCAGCAGATCGCCGCTGCCGTCCGGGGGTTTGGCGGGACGGCGGGCGGCGGATCGGTGCCACGGCCCGACCTTGTCATCGTTGCGCGCGGCGGCGGCTCGATCGAAGACTTATGGGCCTTCAACGAGGAAGAGGTGGTGCGTGCCGTCGCCGCCTGCCCCATTCCAATCATCTCTGCGGTCGGCCACGAGACCGATACATCCTTGTGCGACTTCGCCGCGGACGTTCGCGCACCGACGCCCACCGCGGCGGCGGAAATGGCCGTTCCCGTCCGGTCCGAACTCCTCGCGCTCGTGCGCGAAATGGGGCTTCGCTCCTCCCGATGCGCCGCGCGCGCGGTGGAGCGCGGTGGCGAGCAGCTTGCGAACAGCACCCGCCGACTGCCCGCGCCAGAGGCACTGCTTGCCCCGCAGCGGCAGCGGCTTGATGAGCTTTCCGAACGTTTGCCGCGAGGGCTGGGCCAGCGGCTCAGCCATGCGCGCGCCGAGCTCAGCGAGGCTGCGGGCGCGCTCAGGCCCTCAGTCCTTCAGACGGGGCTGCGGCGCGGGCGAGAGCGGCTTCAGGCGATCCGGCTCGATGCTGCGCTCGTAACCCGGCGGATCGATGAAGGCCGGCGCATGCTCGAGAGCCTGTCGCGCATCGCTGCCCAGGCGCACCCCGACAAGCCGCTCGAAAGAGGCTATGCACGCGTTGAAGATCGCGATGGCCGGACGCTGATCTCGGCGGAGGCCGCACGAACAGCAGCTCGGCTCCGGCTCGTTTTTGCGGATGGCAAGCTCGACGCCAATGTCGGCGAGCCTGTTGAGCGGCCGCGGCGCGCCGCTTATGCGCCCAAGGCCGAGCAACCGAAGCTGCTTTGAAGGAACGCCTGCCATGCTGATGTCGAACAAGGGCCGCCCGGCACGCCTGCACTACATGCCGGGGACCTTCCGCGTGCTGAGCCCCGGGGACCATGTGATATGCGCCGTGACTGGGCAGCGGATCCCGATCGAGGAGCTCAAATATTGGAGCGTCGAGCGGCAGGAACCTTATGCCTCGGCCGAAGCGTCGCTGGAGGCTGAGAAGCGCCGGTCATGACCAAGACCATAGCGGCGCTCAGCGCTGCGGCGACGCTCGTCGCCGGCTGCATGACCGCCAGCCAGCCGCAGTCCGCCCCTACTCCTGCTCGTGCCCAAAGCGCACCTTCGCCGAGCCTCTCGGCTTCAAGCCAACCAGCGCCTCCTGAAGCGCCGGGACGCTTTTGGTTCGAAGGAAGGATGGAGCAGGGCGGGCTCGTGATCGGCACTGCGCCGGCGGGAACGGCGCGCCTCAGCCTGGAGGGGAAACCGGTCTCGCTTGCGCCCGACGGCCGCTTTGTCCTGGGCTTCGATCGCGATCAGCCGCCCCAGGCGACTCTCACCGGCGAGCTTGCCGATGGACGGGCGGTCGGCGAGAATTTGCGGATCGCGCCGAGGGTGTGGCAGATTGAACATATCAACCTCGCGCGGCGGCAGGGGCTGCCGAGCGAGACGTATCGCCGAATTCGCGAAGGCGAGCTTGCCCGCATCGCTTCTGCGCGGGCTGCGGCGGCGCCAAGCCAAGGCTGGCGGCAGCGCCTCATCTGGCCCGCAATCGGGCGGATCAGCGGCCGGTTCGGGTCACAGCGCGTTTACCGCGGGGAGCCTGCGGCTTCCCATTCGGGCGTAGACGTCGCCGCCGGTGCCGGTGCGCCCGTGGTCGCACCCGCCGACGGTGTGGTTGTCCTGTCAGGGCCGCCGACGTTCAGCCTCGAGGGCAATCTCGTGATCATCGACCACGGCATGGGCCGAACATTGCCTTTCTCCACCTCCAGGACGGCAATGTCAGGGAAGGTCAGGCGGTGAAGCAAGGCCAGCTGATCGGCCGCGTCGGGGCAACGGGCCGAGCGACCGGGCCGCATCTGCACTGGAGCATGAAGTGGGGGGAAGCGCGCATCGACCCGCAGCCGCTCGCGGGGGCGATGCGGGATTAGACTGGTTCCCGCTTGAGCCGGAAACGGGTCCAGTTTCCTGTGTTTGTCGTGCTTTCCGAGCCGTCAGGTGATTCCACCCGCCTGACACGCACTCTAACGGAGGCGCTGAACGCGTATCGCGACCTGACCTTTGATGTTGGCAAGGTAAGACCCGAGAGCGGCCTTCCGGATTTCGATCGGGTGGCCGGGCTTCGGCGAGATTGGTAAGTCTCGACTATCCATCTGGGCCCAAGATGCGCCGTCTTCGAGCTGTAATATCCATTTGCCGTATGGCGTCTGGTTGGCGGCTTTGATCGTGCTTGAGATGCGCGACACGCCTTCTTCACCGGCGCTGTCGCTGCCGAACAGCCCCAGGTCGGGAAGCGCGAGTCCGAACAAGGTCTTCCTTGTTCGATTGAGCTGCTGCCGATCGACGATGACCACGTCCTTGCGTGCTTCCGCAGCAGCAAGAGCGGCGACTTCCCGGTCATAGCAAGTCAGGCGCTCTGCCCCATCTGCGATGCCGCGGCAGCCCGTCAGGCTCTTCAACGTCTCGGATTTCGTCGCCTGCGCGACGGCCGCCGTGACGGGAGCACTCGCGGCACCCAGCGTTACGCCGATCAGCAAAATCCATTTCATACGAACCCCTTCGCCTCTGCCGCCGCGCAAGGTTAGTGTACCCAGCGGCGGCTGCCAATCCGCTGATTTCGTTAGCGCTCTGAACTGCGGAGCCATCCCGTGACCGCATAGCGGCGATAGGGCACGAACGGGGCGACGTAGCTGACGCTGTGAGGCTGAGGCACCTCGAAAATGTTGAGTGCGTTGAAGCGGGGCGTGAATGCCTGGTCGACGTGACCATCCCGGCCGTGGAACATCAGCAGGCCTCCCCAGTCCGCACGCCAGTCAGCCGTGAGATTGAAGACATAGGCGGCGACTCGGTTCTTACCCTCTACCGCGTCGTCATGCGCGGTGAGGAAGTGGTGAGGGCCATATGCTGTTGCGTGGGCATCTGCGAACCGGATATCCGAATGGCCGGTCAGGCTCCGCAGGAATCGCAAGGATCGCTCGGACGACAGAAACCGCGCGAACTCGGCAAGCGGACTGGCCTCACTGGCTCTGTCGGCTTCCAGATCCGGGACCCGAATGGTTTCATAGCGGAATTGGAAGCCATGGCGGGCGCGTTGGTAAATGGCCGTGTCAAGCTGGGTCTTCTGCTCTGCAGTCAAAGCCGCCTGAGCCGATCGGTCGAGTTCGAACAGTTTCTCCCCCTCGTTGATCACGAGCCGCCACTCCTGGCGATGACGCAAATGCGCGAAAAGCCGCTCTGCTCCAGCGGGAGCGAGGAAGTCCGGAATGTGGATCCGCCGGTTCAGCGAGAAATCGCGGGCAAGCTTCTCCCGGTCGAGGGTGGGGTTCAGGAGGTAATCTTCCGAGGCCGCTTCCGCCTGTCTAGACTCATGCCGCTCGCTGGAATGAGGAGTGCTGGCATTCACGTCTACCGAGGTATGATGCTCGCTCCCGCCGGTCGATGGCAGCGTCGGCGGCTAAGAACCTAAAGGCCACGGTCCGCGAAGACGTGTGAAGCGCTTCGCGCGGGTGCCGCTTAGGCGGAGACGAGACGGTCATGGAGCTGAGGAGAGCTCACAAGCCTACGGCCTGGAAGCTTTTTGCTGCCGGAGGTTTCTGCTATCCGTCCGGCATGGCAGCACCCAAGGTCACTTTTGAAGCCAAAGACAGGCGCGCAGTCGCTCAGGCGGCGAGCGTTTTCGAAACTCCCGTGATCGTTGACCATGTGGATGGTTCAGCGGAGATCAACGCCGCGTTGAGATCGGTCATCATGAACCGGATGAGCGAACATGACGGTATCGCCATCTCGAATATCGGCGGGTGGCATTCCGACACCCGCATGCTCGAGTGGGGAGGCGAGGCAGCTCTGATCCTGTGCGAGAAGATAATAGCCGCGGCCGATGGCTTCACGATCGACATCAAGGCCAAAGGCGAACCCCGCTACAAGTGGTTTCCTGAAATGTGGGCCAATGTCTCGCCTCCGGGAGCATCCAACCGCCATCACGCGCACCCGGGAGCATTTTGGTCGGCAGTTTACTATGTCGACGACGGTTATGGCGGATCGCCCGATCCGGCGCTCGGCGGGGAGCTTGTGCTGTTCGACCCGCGAATGCCGATGATCAGGATGAACGCCCCAGACCTGCGGTTTAAACGGCCGGGCCAGCCTCCTGACCACGACGAAGCGAAGATGCGCCCGGCGACCGGCAGAATCGTGATCTTTCCCGCGTGGCTCAATCACGCGGTGCTCCCTTACGCAGGGGACGGCCTGCGCATTTCCGTCGCCGTCAACCTCAGCGCTGTCCCCGTGCGCCCGAGCGGCAGCGGACAGTAGTCTGCTCGAAGCCGGCGTCCGCTTTGCAGCGACTGCGTGCAAAAACTCGTCCTCGCGGAGTCCGCTCGACCTGCCTCTCCCGACTCTGCCACGGCACCGGCCATGCTTCCGCCAGACGCTGCGGAGCCCGGTCCCGCAAGAGCAGACTGCGCTAAATCTGACCCGTTCGCCCTGAGCCTGTCGAAGGGCTGTCCTTCTTTCCCTTCAAGGGGAAAACAGGGCTTCAACGGGTGCCCATGAAAGTACTACTTTCATGGGATCCCTCACAAGCTCAGCCCGAACGGAAAAGAGCACTGATCCCGATTTCACGCAAGTTGCTCTAGCGCTAAGCAAGCACTGGCGCGGGTAGCATGAAATGGAAGCGGGCGCGGATCGAGTCCGCAGGCGCTTGCCGGCCGACGCTCCGCAGAAGCGGCGATGCCGGAACGGAACAGCGGCCCCGGCACCCGGTCTGCATTCCCGGTCCGGGGCATAGCCGCGCTTGTCACCAAGGCTCGAGTAAGTTCTCGCTCGGGGGGTCAACGACTCCACTTTACCGGCCGGAGCGAGCTGCCCTACAGCCCTTGCATCACTGGCTGATCGTGAGGCGACGAAGCTGCTGTGGCGGGTCCGATTCCACTGTTCGAGGTGAACCCGGAGCTTGACCGGGAGGCGCTCAGACGCAGGTTCGCTGCCGATCAGCGTCTGCAGATCAGGAGCGTGCTCACGCCTGGTACTGCGCGCGTCATCCACACGATCCTGTCGCAGCAGACCCTGTGGGGCCTCGCCTGGCGAGCCGCGGAGGAGGGGCCCCACAGCCTGCGGAGGGAGCAGCTTGCGAAGCTTCCACCTGGGGAGATGCAGGCGATCGGAACGAAGATCACAGCGGCTATGCGGGGAACGGATTACGCCTTCCTCTACGCCCAATATCCGCTGCTGGAAGCGTATCTGCAGAAATGGGCCGAGGGCAGTCCGCACGATCTCCTTCTCGAACACATCAACGATGAGCCGTTCATGGATCTGGTGCGAGAAGTAACCGGTATTCCCGAGCTCCTAAAGGCGGATGCGCAGGCGACGCTCTATGCGCCCAACCAGTTTCTCGCCCTCCACGACGACAGCCACGTGACGGAAGGCTGGCGCGTCGCCTACGTACTTAATTTCTGTCCCGAGGATTGGCGTCCCGACTGGGGCGGGTATCTCATGTTCTACGACGAAGACGGTGATGTGATCGCCGGATTCAAGCCGCGGTTCAACGCCCTGAACCTCTTCCGCGTGCCCCAGAAGCACAACGTGACCTACGTGCCGCCATTCGCGCCGGTGGGGCGCTTCGCCATAACCGGATGGTTCCGCGATCGCTGATCGCAGCCGGATCCGTCATTACCAAGGGCTGTAGGGGCGCTGGCGTATCCACCGCGAGCCAAGCCACTTGACCCCGGAAATCACCGGAAGCCCCGCATGGCGCGTGCGATCATCGCCGCGGCCGTCGGCGGTGGTGTTTCGGAAAAGAAGCGCGTCGCCCTCGTTCCCGCGGACGGTGATCCCGAGCTCCGTGAAACTGGTTTCACCGCCCGAATATTCCGCATTCAGGTAAAGAAGCACTGTCCACTCTCGCTGATTGTCCACGCCAGGGAGTGCATCCACGTGAGGCTTGTACTGCTGGCCGGGCGAGTATCTCAGAATATGGAGAGGCTCCCCCGCGGCAACGTCCGTTCCGGTCGTCGCTGCAATCCGCCGGTTGATTGCGTGGATCACAAGATCCTCGTCGGCGGGTCCGAAATTCATCCCTGCCGAGTTGCGGACGGGATGGGGTGCCTGCCTGCCGGTGCGAGGATCGATGACCGAGGAGGGCCGTAAAGCGGGCTCCGCGACCGCCCGCAAGTAGCGGCACTCGGACGAGAGCAGAAAGCCCCGCAAGATCCGCACCAGCGGCGTCTCGCTCAGCACCTCGCCTGCCGAAAAGCCCTCCGGCTTCATTTCTTCCAGCATCGCAAGCTGCCGTTTCGACTGCGGATCGTGCGGAGCCAAATCCCGAAGGATCTGTCGGGCCCGGCCAGGATCGCTCGGGCAGCCGGTCCCATTGCCGATCAGGTTTGCCGACATGCGGCCGGCCTCGATGCTGCCGGCTCGCATTGCCTTTTCGAGCAGTTCGTGCACGGCGGAGTGATCCCGTGGGCCGTAGAGACCGAACAGCCTCCAGTTCGCCACGGCCAGCAGGGCCTCCGGATCAGCTGCGGAGGCGGCCTCCTCGACGACCTCGATCGCCTCCCGCTGCTTGCCGCTGCGGGCGAGGTCCTGCGCGTGCTTCAATATCGACATGGCCGCAGTTTAACCGGCCGCAGTTGGGCAGGCAATCTGATGGCGATCCGGGAGAGCACGGTTCCTGGCCGAAGAACTGTGATCTTTTTGCTACACGCTGCTCTACGAATGTCGCGAAGGTCACGCCCCTCATTGCCTCGGCGCGCCAAGCTGGCCTAGACCAAGGTATGAGAGCGGCTGCACTGCCGTTTTTGTTGTCTGGCTGCGGTGAGCAACTCGAATACGAGGGCATCCGGCAGCTGAAGAATTGGACGGCGCGCCGTCAACGCAAGGGGACTACAGATGAAATCAACGTTCCGTCAGCATCTACTGACGTCGACCCTGATGATCGGGGCCGTCGCTTTCGCGTCGCCAGCCTACGCGCAGACTGCTCCTACCGACGATGACGTCCAGGAGAATGCGGTGCAGACGCAGGCCGACGCCACCGACAACTCGGAGCTGAACGAGAATGAAGAGCCGGGCGAGATCGTCGTTACCGGTTCGCGCATTCAGCGTCGCGATCTCACGTCCACAAGCCCACTGACCGTCATTCAGGACGAGGAATTCCAGCTCTCCGGCGCCACCAACGTGGAGCAGGTGCTCAACCAGTTGCCGCAGGTCATCCCGGGCGTGACGGCATTTTCCAACAATCCGGGCGGCGGCGTCGCGACTCTCCAGCTCCGTGGGCTCGGCTCGACGCGCAGCCTGGTGCTGGTCAATGGCCGCCGGTACATTTTCTTTTCTCCCTCCCAGGTGGTGGACCTCAATACAATTCCTCAGTTCCTGATCGACAGCGTTGACGTCGTGACTGGCGGCGCCTCCGCCGTCTACGGCTCCGATGCCATCGCCGGGGTGGTCAACTTCCGCCTTCAGACGGACCTTCAGGGCTTCCAGGCCGGTGCGCAATATTCGATCACGGAAGAGGGCGACGGCGCCCGCTACGGCGCGCACCTCGCAGTCGGTGCTCAAATACCTGATGGGCGAGGACACGTCGTCGCCTTCGGCGAATATTATAATCGCAGCCCGGTTTTCCAGGGCGACCGCGCGTTCTCACGCTTTACGCTGAGCGATGCTTGCGTCGTGCCCGGGAGCACGGATCCGCGGACCGGCGTCGGGCTTCGCGCGGGGTCCTTGAACAGCACCACCGGCGCGTGCACCACGGGAGAACCCGGGTTCGAGCCCGGCGGCTCGACAACGACTCCGAACGGAACACTGCGCTATTTCGGGCGTGGGCGTCCGGTCGGCAACTTCAATGCCAACGGCGTCTTCTTCGAGCCCGGTGGCGTGGGCAGGGCCCGGGTGGCCGCCGCCGACGTCTACAATTTCGCCCCGTCCAACTACCTCCAGGTTCCGCAGGAGCGTTGGCTGCTCGGCGGTTATGGGGAATTTGAAGTATCGGAGGGCCTCAGGGCATTCACCGAGGTTACCTTCGTCAACAACCGCGTCCTGAATGAACTCGCCCCCACTCCGGTCACGGGCTTTTTCAACCTCGGCGTCGAGCAGACCTGCCGGTTCGTCTCGGCCGCGGATTGCACGGCGCTGCGGCAGCTCGATGTGAACGAGACGGCGGCAAATACGGCCGCTGGCAGGGCGAACGACCCCGGCGTGGTAAACATATTCGTCCAGCGCCGAACCAACGAGGTTGGCCCCCGTGTCAGCTTCGACGAGCGCAATGCGTTCCGTGCGCTGGCCGGCTTTCGGGGCGACCTCACGGAAGACCTCAATTTCGAAACCTACTACTTCTTCGCCCGGACTCGGAATTCCAACGTCCAAGAGGGCAACGTTTCCCGTCGGGCGTTCCAGGCCGGCCTCGATGGCACCGCTCCCGCGATCAACATCTTCGGCCCGAATACACTGACGCCGGCGGCCGCGCGGCAAATCGCGATCCTGGCGCAGAACAACACCATCTCCAACCTGCAGGTGGCGTCGGCGGCGGTCTCCGGCAACGTCTTCAATCTCGGTTTCGGGGCTGAGGACGTCGGGTTCGCCGTCGGTGGCGAGTACCGTTCGGTGTCGAGCCGGTTCATTCCGGACGTCGCACTCTCGTCCGGAGACGTGATCGGCTTCAACGCCGGCCAACCGACGCAAGGCGGATACGATATAAGGGAGGCATTCGCCGAGGTTCGTGTTCCGATCCTCGGGGGCGGCGGGTTCCCGCATCGGCTCGAGCTGACGGGCGCGGCGCGCCGCTCGGATTACTCACTTCAAGCCGTGGGCGGGGTTTGGACCTATGCGGCCGGCGCCGAGTTCGCTCCGATCCGGGACATCACCTTCCGCGGCCAGTATCAGCGGGCAGTCCGCGCACCGAACGTGGAAGAGCTGTTCGGAGGCCAGAGGATCGCCTTCCCGGGGGCGATCGACCCTTGCTCGAGGCCGGCTGCGGCAGCGGATCCGGCAGTTCGCCAGATCTGCATCGCCACCGGCGTGCCTGCCGGTCTCGTCGGCAATGCATCGCTGCAGCTGAACCCGCAGATTCCTGGGACGTTCGGCGGCAACCCCAACCTGGAAGAGGAGCGATCCGACACCTACACGGTCGGCGCGGTCATCCGTCCGAGCTTCATCCCGCGGCTCAACATCGCCATCGACGCTTACGACATCCAAGTCGACAACGTGATTTCGGTGCTTGGCGGCGGTTTGGCGAACGTCCTCAACCTCTGCTTCAACGTGATCCGGAATCCGCAGAGCCCGTTTTGCCAGGCCGTTCGGCGCAACCCGGCGGGCATCATCAGCGGCGAGCAGTTCACCGTTCAGGTGCTGAACGCCAACATCGGCCGGCTTGCAACCCGCGGTATCGACTTCCAGCTCGACTACTCGCAGCCGCTCGGCTTCAGCCTGGTGGGCGGGGAGGAATCGAGGTTGAACTTCTTCTTCCTCGGCAACTATACGGACGAGTACAATATCACGCCGGTGGCTGAACTGCCGGAGCGGATCAATCGGTGTGCCGGACGGTTCGGCCAACTTGCTTGCCCTGAGCCGCAGCCGAGATACAAGTGGAGCTCACGCCTCTCCTTCATCGATGGGCCGGTGACGATCAGTCCGCGCTGGCGGCACGTTGGAGCAGTGACGGACGATGACCCCGATACCGTCTACACCCGCGAGAGAATCGGCTCCTATGACGTGTTCGATCTGGCATTCGCCTTCGACGTCACCGACGCATTCCGTATGTCGATCGGTGCGAACAACCTGCTGGATCGGCGCCCGCCGATCTTGGGCAATAACGCTGAGCAGGCGAACACCTATCCCAGCACCTACGATCCGCTCGGCCGCGACTTTTTCGTCAGCGCTAACCTGCGCTTCTAGAGCGGGAGGACAGCAGATTCGGCGGCGGACTTCGGTCCGCCGCCCTTTTTTTGTCGAGCCCGGCGGCTCAGGAGGCGGCATCCTGCCTCGACCGCGGCGGCAAAGGGCATTCGGGCCGCGTTCGATTGGCTGCCGGAGCTGCTTCGGCAGCATATCATTCTGTTCCCGAAGTTCAGGCTGCCTTCTTCACGCCCTTGATCAGCCAAGCGAATGGACGGTTGGGCCGTTCGTAAACTTCCTCATTCTCCTCGATGGCAATGCCCGCGGCACGGAGTTGCTCCACCAGGGACGCGACTTGCGAAGGGTCGAGGGCTGCTCGTGAAAGCGATTCGGTCCGGGCGATCTCGTTCCCGGCTTTCTCCTCAAGGGCTTTCAGAACATCGAGAACCTCTCCGGGCGGGCGGGTGCGTCCAAGCTCCAGCGTCTGAAGAATGGCGGCGAGGAACTCCGCGGCGACCGACTGCCCGGGGAAGAGGCGCTGTCCCTCGGCAGGCGCATCCCTGAACGCCTGGGGCGTCGGAAGGGGGGCGGCCCTGCGCGCCGCGGCAAGCGCACGCGCCTTCTCCAGATACCCGCCCGGTGCAAGCGCCCAGCGCAAAGCGTTCCGCCTCGGCAGATTGTGCGCGAGGATCGGCCCGTTCCGGTGGTGCGAGAGGAAGCACAGGCGAGCACCGGGCTTAAGCACCCGCGAGACCTCGACTGAACCCAGCTCCGTGTCGCCATATTCATATCCGAACTGGCTCGTGATCGCATCAAAGCTGGCGGCTGGGAAAGGAAGGCTTTCGAGC
>JALYNE010000067.1 GCA_030773375.1 Pseudomonadota bacterium | reverse complement strand
GCTCCGGGACGGGCTCCGGTTACGCCTACGCCCGCCCTCCACAGCCACTCATGAGCAAGCGATCGGACAAATCATGTGTCAACTAATCGGACATCTTCATTAGCTCTCGACAGATTTTCAGGGGTTGCGCGGCCGGGCCACCGACCTCATTTGGCTTCCATGGCAGACCCAAGCCCGGCATCCGCGCCCGCCGTCGCTGCGGTGATGGGCAACAAGCTGAAGCTGCTGGCCAGTGGACGAGAGCGGCTGGAGGCCCTCCTGGAGCTGATCGGCGGGGCGAGGCACTCGCTGCGGCTCCTCTACTACATCTTCAAGGATGACGAGGCTGGCCACCGCATCCGCGACGCCCTTGTTGCCGCGTCGGAACGCGGTGTGAAGGTCTCGATGCTCGTGGACGGTTTCGGCTGCGAGGACGTGGGCCCCGCCTTTTTCCGGCCGCTGCTGGATGCTGGTTGCCGCTTTTGCCGTTTCGAACCTCGCTGGGGAAGGCGCTATTTCCTGCGCAATCACCAAAAACTGGCGCTCGCCGACGCCGATGTGGCGATCACCGGCGGCTTCAATATTTCGGACGATTATTTCGACGACGCCGCTGGGGCCTGGCGGGACCTGGGCCTAAGAATCGAGGGGCCGAGCGTCCAATGCCTCGCAAGCTATTTCGACGACCTCTTCCGGTGGTCGACGCGAAAGAACGCGCGCCTTCGCGAGTTGCGGCGGATGCTCAACCTTCACAGCGAGCGGGACGGCGCCCTCCGTTGGCTTTTCGGCGGGCCGACCCGGCGGCTCAGCCCTTGGGCTCAGGTGGTCAAGAAGGACATGATGAAGGCCGGGCGAGTGGACCTCATCGCCGCCTATTTCGCGCCCAGCCGGGCGATGCTGCGCCGGATCTTCTCGGCCGCGGGACGGGGCAAGGCACGCGTGGTCACAGCCGCCAAGTCGGACAATGGCGCCACTGTTGGCGCGGCGCGACATACTTATTCGAGGATGCTGCGGCGCGGAGTGGAGGTCTATGAATATCAGCCCACGAAGCTGCACACCAAGTTGATCGTGGTGGACGACGTGGTTCACATTGGCTCGGCCAATTTCGACATGCGCAGCCTCTACCTCAACCTGGAAATCATGGTACGCATCGAAGATGCCGCCTTCGCGCGCGAGGCCCGCCGCTACGTCGAGGACGAGATTCGCGACTCGCGGCACATCACCAAAGAGGTTCTCCGGGAAGAGAGCAACTGGTTCACCCGGCTGAAATGGGCGCTCGCCCACTTCGTTGTTGCAACCATGGATTACAACGTCTCGCGCCGCCTCAACTTCGGCATAGACGGGCAGTAGGCGCTCTCCTTAAGGGGCGTCGGTAAGCGTCTCTCCCTTTGCGGAAAAGCGTCAGTCGTTCGAAGCCCAGAAGAGCGTCGCGGGGGGAATGTTGCGCCACTCGAAGCCGGTATCGACCCGCTTGAAAAAGGGCGCCATGAACTGCCGGACCTTCGCGGAGAATTGATAAACGAGGAAGGCTCCGCCCGGGCGAAGCGCCTCGGCCGTTTCCTTGGCGATCTTCGGCCCCACCCCAGGAGGTAAAGTCGAGAAGGGAAGCCCCGACAGGATGTAATCGGCCTGGTCGAACCCGCTATTGGCCATGATCTGGCGCACGTCGGCGGCCGACCCGGTGACGGCAATCAGTCGCGAATCGGTGAACTTCCGGCTGAGATATTCCGTGAACTCGGGGTTCGTGTCGATCGTCAGCAGCGTCGCATCCGGCGCGAGCCGCTGCAGAATGTGCTGCGTGAAAGTGCCCACCCCGGGTCCATATTCGACGAACAGCCGGCAATTGGCCCAATCCACCGGCGCAAGCATTCTGTCGATCAGCATCTTGGAGGAGGGGATGACCGATCCCACCATCACCGGGTGCTTGATGAAGCCGCGGAAGAACATCCACAGCGGGCCACCGCCCGCGCGGCGCGTGAACGCCTGGTTCCTCTCTGCCTGTTCCGCCGATAGGGTCATTACAGGTTCCATAATCTTTTGGGCCAGCCGGTGCGTTGGCAAATGAACGCAGCAATGGCAAGGGCGAGGCATTCGCTCCGGCGAATTTGCCGACTTGAGACGATCCGTACCCTTTCCGGGATTCGCTGCAATGATCCAGATCAGCAAAGGCGCCATTGCCGTGATCTTCGTGTCGCGCCGAACTTCAACCGATCCAACAGGTTATGCAAGCGCCGCAGCCGAAATGGAGGAGGAGGTCGTCAAGGCAGCCGGTTACATTGGGCATGACAGCGTCAGCACCGCCGACGGCAGGGCGATTACGGTCAGCTACTGGAAAGACGCGCAGTCGGCGGCCGAGTGGCGCGCGCATGTCCGTCATGCAGAGGTTCGTCAGGAAGGACGAGCAGCCTGGTATCGCTGGTACAGGCTGATCGTGGCTGAGGTCGATCGCGCTTACGACTGGCACAAGTGAGCGGATATGGCCTCTCCAGGGAGCGGTTCGCACTGCTTTTCGCGGTGATGCTGGTCGCGGCGTCGGGAAACACCGCGATGCAGTCGCTCATGCCCTCCATCGGCCGTGAACTCGGCATCCCAGACCTTTCGGTCGCAATCGCATTCAGCCTCTCGGCCGTACTTTGGGTGGTCGCGGCGCCGCATTGGGCGCGGCGCGCGGATCGGCGCGGACGGCGCGCGCTGATGCGCCTCGGTCTCTACGGCTTTATCGGCTCGATGCTCATCTGCGGCATCATCGTCACGGCCGGGCTGGTCGGGCTCGTGCCGCCGATGATCGTATTCGTGATCTTCAGCCTTGGCCGGGCTGTTTACGGCACCTGGGGCTGCGCATCGCCTCCCGCAGTGCAAGCCTACATCGCGGCCCGGACCGAGGGGGAGCAAAGGACGAACGCTCTTTCAGCAATCGCTTCTTCCTTCGGGCTCGGTACGATCATCGGCCCCGCAATAGCCCCTTTGTTCATCGTCGGCCCCCTGGGTCTTGCGGGCCCATTGATCATCTTTGCACTGATCGGCGCGGTCGTGCTGGCCGCGCTTGTGCTGTGCCTTCCCGACGACACGCCGAAGCAGGAGGCACGCGGCCGAGTGGTGGACTACCCGTCGATCGGCGGCATGAGCCGGCCCCCGCCCGAGGATGACGAACGGGAGCCGCTGAGGCTGCGGTGGCGCGATCCCCGCATCCTGCCGTGGAACATAATCGGCGTCATCGGTGGCCACGGCTACGCCGCTCTTCTGGGAGTGATCGGCTTTCTTGTAATCGATCGGCTGAGCCTGCCTCCCGAGGAAGCGCAGCGGTCGATTGCGATTGTGCTGATGGCCGGCGCTGTCGCGACCTTGCTCGCGCAATGGTGGCTCATCCCCCAGCTCCACCTCGCTCCGCGTGCGCTCGTGCTTTGGGGGTCGGCCATAGCCGCAATCGGCTCCGCGCTCACTGGTGTCTCGAGCGGAATCTACGGCATCACCATGAGCTTCGCCTTGGCTTCGCTCGGGTTCGGCCTTTATCGTCCCGGCTTCACCAGCGGCGCCTCGCTCTCCGTGGGCGCGGAGGAGCAGAACGCGGCAGCCGGACTGGTAACCTCGGTCAACGGCATACCCTATATTTTCGGGCCGCCGCTTGGCGTGGCGCTCTATGCACTGTGGATGCCGCTGCCTTTCCTAATCACGGGTGGGTTGCTGCTGAGCCTCGTCCTGTGGGTCAGGTTCAGTCTGCGCCCTTCGACCCGCGCGGCGTGAGCATGCCGGGGCTGATGAAGCCGATCCCGCCGGCGCCGGCGCTCATCGCCTCCTGTTTGATCTTGCGCTGGATCTCCTCATATTCCCGCTCCATTTCTGGAGTCACGGAGGCACGGGTCTCCTTGAGAGCGCGCTCGAAGTGCGCGCGCGTGACGGTCTGCGCCGCAAGCGACTCTCGAAGCGCGAACAGGCCCGCCCTGCGCACCAGATCCTCAAGATCGGCCCCCGTGAAGCGCTCCGTCCGCTCGGCGAGATCGTCAAGGTCCACGTCAGTGGCGAGCGGCATTTTCGCAGACTGAATGCCAAGGATGTGCCGCCGCCCCGGTTTATCGGGCACCGAGACATAGATGAGTTCATCGAAACGACCGGGGCGGAGCAATGCAGGATCGATCAGGTTCGGCCGGTTCGTGGCACCGATGACGACGACGGACTGCAGTTCCTCCAGCCCGTCCATCTCCGACAAGATCGTATTCACGACCCGCTCGGTGACCTGGGGCTCCCCGAGTCCGCCGCCGCGGGCGGGCACCAAGCTGTCAAGTTCGTCGATGAAAATCACTGTCGGCGCCACTTGCCGCGCACGGGCGAAGAGACGCGCAATCTGCTGCTCGGATTCTCCGTACCATTTGGAAAGGAGGTCTGAGGATTTGGTGGCGATGAAGTTCGCTTCCGCCTCACGCGCAGTCGCTTTTGCAAGCAAAGTCTTGCCCGTGCCGGGAGGGCCGTAGAGCAGAAAGCCCTTGGCGGGCCTGATCCCAAGACGACGAAACGCCTGCGGGTCGCGCAGGGGAAGCTCAACACCTTCGCGCAGCCGTTCGCGCGCTTGATCGACGCCTCCGATATCCTCCCAGCGGACATTCGGTGCCTGGACCATGACTTCGCGCATGGCGGACGGCTGCACCCGCTTCAGCGCTTCGTCGAAGTCACTGCCGTGGACCGAGAGCGTTTCAAGCACTTCGGCAGGGATCGTCCCTTCTTCGAGGTTTATTCTCGGCATGATGCGGCGCACGGCCTCGATCGCAGCCTCACGCGTCAGGGCCGCAAGGTCGGCGCCAACAAAGCCGTACGTCCGGCGGGCCAGCTGGACGATATCGACGCCGCCGTCGAGCGGCATGCCGCGCGTGTGGATGGCAAGGATCTCGCGTCGGCCATTTTCGTCCGGTACACCGACCACGATCTCGCGGTCGAACCGGCCCGGCCGGCGAAGCGCTTCGTCGATCGCCTCCGGACGGTTCGTTGCTGCAATAACCACCAGGTTCTGGCGTGGCTCGAGGCCGTCGAGCAACGTCAGCAGCTGGGCGACGAGCCGCTTCTCGGCTTCGCCCGCCACCTGCCCGCGCTTCGGCGCAATGGAATCGATCTCGTCGATGAAGATGATGGAAGGCGCTGCGTCTGTCGCTTCCTGAAAGATGTCGCGGAGCCGTTTCTCGCTTTCGCCGTAGGCGGAGCCCATGATCTCGGGGCCAGCGATGTGGAAGAAGCTGGCATCGCTCTCGTTCGCAACTGCGCGCGCAAGCCGCGTCTTGCCCGTACCGGGCGGACCGTGGAGCAGCACGCCCTTGGGCGGGTCGACGCCGAGCCGTTCGAAAATCTCCGGGTAGCGGAGCGGAAGCTCGACCATTTCGCGAAGCTGGTCGATGGTCGGGCCGATGCCGCCGATATCGTCGTAGGTGACGTCGGCACGCCGCGCCTCCTTTGCCTCCGTATATTCCGGGCGGAGCTCCACCTCGGTATTGGCATCGATGTGGACGATGCCTTTCGGCACCGTCGAAACGACGAGGAGCCGGATTTCCTGGAGGGCGTAAGCCGGCGCGTTCAGCATCTGCCTGAGCTCGGGCGGAACATCGCCGCTCTGCACGCGCTGCTGGCCGGTTGTTGCAACAATGTCGCCGGCGGTGACCGGCTTCATTCCAAAGCTCCGCTTCAGCGCGCTTGCCGACCCTTGCAGTTTCAAATTCTTCTGCGCCGGTGCGAATACCACTCGCTGCGCGGGCTTCGAATCCGCCTTGCGAACAGCGACGAAGTCGCCGGAGCCGATCTCCGCATTCGCGCGCTGGAGGCCGTCCAGGCGGATGATGTCGAGGCCTTCGTCCTCCGGATAAGGATGAACGGCGCGCGCCGGCGTCGATCGCTTGCCGATCAGTTCAACGACGTCTCCCTCGGCGAGGCCCAGCGAGGTCATGGTCGAGCGCGGCAGGCGGGCGATGCCACGGCCGCTGTCCCCAGGACGCATATTTGCCACCTGAAGCCGCCTGACCGCTTTTTCCTCGTCCGCCATCTGCTCTTCTCTCTTGAAGCCGTCCGGGCACCTGGAAGCAGAACGGCGCTCCCCCGCACGGGGTCCGTGCAAGCAAAAAAAGGGCCGGCCCGGAAGGGCCAGCCCGTGAAGTTTTTAGGAGAGGATGCCTGAAAGGCCCGGCCTTTATGGGTTCCGGGATTCCGTTGTGCAATTGCGAAGGAATGTGTTACAGGTGCAAAACATGCACTCGCATTTCGGCTGTTTTCCTTGTGGAACAATGCTGGAGAAGCGCGGTTGCACCGCACAATGAAGAGGTCGGGTTCGGAACGCTGATATGCGGAGGCTGCCTCCCCTGACCGCTATCGAGGCCTTTGTTCAGGTCGCCCGGCTTGGCTCCGTCAAGGCGGCCGCCGAAGCGCTCGCTTTATCCTCTCCGGCGCTCAGCAGGCGCATTCAGGCCTTGGAGCGCTTTGTCGGCCATTCATTGTTCGAGCGGCGGCACCAATCGGTCCTGCTGAATCCCGACGGCGAGCGACTGCTTTCCGAGATCGCGCCGTCCATCGACGCGCTGGCGCTCGCAATGGAGCGCGCAAGCGGCAACACGGAAATGCTGCGCCTCCGTCTCGCGGTGCCATCCTTGTTCGCCTCGCAGCGTCTGATGCCCAGCCTCCCATCGCTGCGCGCGCGTTACCCGGATCTGCACATCGACATCGATACAGGTGCAAACAGGCTCGCGCGCCTGGACGACGGCATTGATGTCGCTATTGCCATCACCACCGATGTCGACCCGAACCTTTATTCGCGGCGAATCGACAGCAATTGCGTGATCCCGATCGCATCGCGGGAGTTTCAGCAGGGGCCGCACGCCATCAGCAACCCGGCTCAGCTGTCCGGCATGACCATATTCCTCCACCGCGACATGCCTGAGACGTTCCATTATTGGCGCGAAGCGATCGGAATGCCGGATCTCCAGCCGGCCGCGATCGACCATTTCGATTCCGGTCAGTTGATCCTGGAGGCGGCAGCGCAGGGGCTGGGCGTTGCGTTCATGCTTGAAAGCCATTTGTCCGCCTCGACCGACGAGCGGCTCGTGCAGCTCTTCGATAAAAAGGTCGAGAGTCCTTACAGCTATTGGTTCGCCTGCCGCCGTTCCTCGCTGTCCCGCCGCCCGGTGAAAATTTTCCACGACTGGCTCTTCGAAGGTCCGCTTCCAAGGTCCTGACCTTCGCATCCCGGCGCTTGCTCGGTCCCAACTCGATCGTCGATGTCAGCCCGGGAAGCCAAGTCAGTCCTCCCAACAGGGCCTTGCATCAGAGCTTCAGCGAAGCGACGATCCTGCGCATGGCGGCGCGCGGTATGAGCCGGTGTGACTGCGCACTCACCTTGTTCATGAATCCTGGGACGATCACGGCTTGGTTGCGGCCGAGGCCCTTCAGCCCGGCCGCCGCTACCCCCGCTGCGTCCGCAGAGAATTTTTGGAAGCGCTCGCTGGTCACCCCGGCGACCGCTCCGAACTCGGTGGCGGTAGGGCCGGGGCACAAGGCGGACACCTTGATCCCTGAGCCTTTCAGCTCCTGGTGCAGTGCCTCCGTGAACGAAAGCACATACGCCTTGGCCGCAAAATAGAGGGCGATCCCGGGGCCGGGCTGAAACGCCCCGGTCGAGGCGACGTTGAGTATGCCGCCCTGCCGCTTCTCACGCATGAGCGGGAGGACGAGGTGAGTAAGCTCCGTCAGCGCAGCGATGTTGAGGTCCAACATTTCGCGTTGGCGGGTCAGCGGCAGGTCGGCGAACCTTCCTGCCAGCCCGAAGCCTGCGTTGTTGATCAGGGTTTCGACACGCAGCCCGCGCCCTTGTAGCTCTGCCAAGAGCTGGTGAGGCGCTTGCCCACGCGCAAGATCGATCGGCACGACATGCGCGTTGCCGATCTCCGCGGCCAGCGCGTCCAGCCGCTCCTTTCGCCTTGCGGCCAGGACCACCTCGTCACCACGCCTCGCGCACAGCCGGGCAAACTCCGCGCCGAGGCCGGCTGAAGCGCCAGTGACGAGGGTGACCGGCCGCACCTGATCTCAGGCGCGGAGCGACGCCTTGACGATCTTGCCCGGATTGGGCGGCGGCTCGCCCTTGGGCAAGCCGTCGACATGCTCCATCCCCTCGATCACTTCACCCCAAACCGTATATTGCCGGTCAAGGAAGCGCGCGTCGTCAAAGCAGATGAAGAACTGGCTGTTCGCGCTGTGCGGGTAGTTCGTTCGAGCCATTGAGCAGGTGCCGCGCACATGCGGCGCGCTGTTGAACTCGGCCTGCAGGTCGGGCTTGTCGGATCCGCCCGTGCCGGTGCCGCTCGGATCCCCACCCTGCGCCATGAAGCCCGGGATCACGCGGTGGAAGACGATTCCGTCATAGAAGCCGTCATTCACCAGCTCCTTGATCCGCTCGACGTGGCCCGGCGCGAGATCCGGACGGAGCCGGATCACGACATCACCGCCGCTGTCGAGAGTGAGCACGAGCGTGTTGAGGTCATCGGCCATGAGGGCGTCTCCTGTGGGATGCGTGAAGCTGCGCCCCGCTTAGTGGCCGCTTTCTCCTCCCGCTAGAGCGCTTCCCCAAAAAGTGGCAACGGGTTTGCCGTCGGGGATGATCAGTACTCCCCCGGCAGTCCGCAGTCATGTCCGGGGAACATGGCGACCTGATCATCTCCAAACGTGCCAATCTGGAGCCTTTCTGGTCTGGAAGGCATTCCGCCTCGCCGGAATGGCGTTAAAGCGAGACCGCCTGACGTCGCCCCTCTGGACGTCGATTTCCCAGTGACGAAGAGGCCCCCGACGAGAAATATCGACACCGCGTGGTCATCAGCATAGGGAGCGGCCAACGAGGCACAGTTCAGATCGGAAAGGGCGATGAGCGACAGCGAACTCCAGACGCCCGGCGGCGCTTTGCCCGATAGGTCCGAGGACCGCCTCGACCAAGACGACCGCCTGAAGCCGGAATTCGTTCGCCGGGTGCTGGAGCGCGTCCAAGCGGGAGATCCCGAAGGTGCGCGCGGACTGGTCGAGCCGCTCCACCCTGCCGACGTCGCCGATTTGTTCGAGCTGATCGATCGAGACGAACGGCGCGCGCTTGCAGCCGCCCTTCAGGACCTGCTCGACGGCGATGTTTTCGCCGAGATGAACGACTGGGTGCGCGACGATCTGATCGACGCGCTCGAGCCGCACGAAGTGGCTCATATCGCCGGCCAGCTCGAGACCGACGATGCGGTCGCGATCATCGAAGACATGGAGGAGGACGATCAGCGGGCGGTTCTGCGCGCGCTGGATCCGGACGACAGGGCGGCGATCGAGGAAGCGCTCACCTTTCCGGAAGAATCCGCCGGGCGGCTGATGCGGCGAGACCTTATCGCCGTCCCCGAACATTGGACCGTCGGGCAGGTGATCGACTATCTGCGCGCGGGCGAAGACCTTTCGACGGACTTCTGGGAAATCTACGTCGTCGATCCGCAGCACCATCCGATCGGCACCTGCATGCTGAGCTGGATCCTGAGATCCCAGCGGCACGTGCCGGTCTCGGACGTGATGCAGCGCGAGCAAACGCTGATCCCAGTGGACATGGACCAGGAAGAGGTGGCGCTCCGCTTCCAGAAGTACGCGCTCATCTCCGCCGCGGTAGTGGACCAATCGGGCCGGCTCGTCGGCATGATCACGGTCGACGACATCGTCCACATCATTCAGGAGGAAGCGAGCGAAGACGTGCTCCTCCTCTCGGGCGTTGCCGAAGGCGACATCAACGAGCCGGTGATCGACGCTTATAAGAGCCGCGTCCGCTGGCTCGTCGCCAATCTGTTCACGGCGCTTGTGGCGTCCACCATCATCAGCCAGTTCGAAGGGACGATCGCGAAGATGGTTGCGCTCGCCGTCCTCATGCCGATCGTGGCTGGAGTCGGCGGCAATGCGGGAACACAGACGCTTGCCGTGACGGTGCGTGCGCTTGCGATGAATCAACTCACCCATTCCAACACGTGGCGCGCAATCGCGCGCGAAATCAGAGTGGCCGCGCTCAACGGCGCTACGATCGCGCTCATGATCGGGGGCGGCGTGTCGCTGTTCTTTGGGAACCCGATGCTGGGCGGCGTGATCGCCGCGGCGATGTTGACGAACATCATCATTGCCGGACTTGCCGGCGTGCTCGTGCCGCTCGCTCTCGAGCGCGCCGGCGCCGACCCGGCGGTGGCCTCTTCCGTGTTCGTGACGATGGTAACCGACTCGATGGGATTCCTCGTCTTCCTCGGCCTTGCGACGGGGTCGGGCCTCGTCGGGTAAGTGGTTGATCCGGTACTGCTATTGCGGCAGATGAGCGGCCATGCCTGCTCTCAACATCAGCAAAGTGGCGGTTGGCTGCGCAACCCTCGAAGCGCTGAAGCGCCGCCAGGAGGGCCGCCTTTCAGCCGGGATCGTGCCGATCCAGACCAGATTTCGCCCGAAGCGTGCGGATGAGCTTGTCGGCGGGTCGATCTACTGGATCATCAAGCATCGGATCACCGCGCGCCAAACCATATTGGGCTTTGCCGAGAGCCAGGAGCGCAAAACCATCATCCAGCTGCACCCGGAGCTGGTCCCCGTCAGAGCCTGGCCCAAACGCGCCCACCAGGGGTGGCGTTACCTCAGCCCCGACGACGCGCCAGCGGACTTCAGCGAATCCGACGACGGCCTGTCGGAGCTGCCACCAGCCCTCTTCGGCGCTTTATCGGCGCTGGCGCTCGTCTAGCCATATGAAGAGGGCCTGATTCACTCCTTCGGCCGAAGCGCGTAGCGCTTTCGCCTCAGCCGATCAGTCCCTTGAGCATTCGGAGTTGGGCTCCGACGTCGCCGACGAGCTGCTGCTACAGCATTAGCGGGTGGCGCCGATTGCTGATCGTGCTCGGCAAATAGGGTCTGGGCCTCTACTCCCCGCAGAGTACCTGCCCGGATCCGAGCGCCTTCACGGTGCAAGCCGGGGCGCCGATGATGTGGGTATCGCCCGGCCCGGTGCCAGTGACTTCTGCCGAGCGCCTGGCAGCCACCGTGATCGCACCGGCCGTATCCGCGATGATGCGAGCGTCCTCGACGATGAGCTTTTCAGCCCTGAGGTCGCCATTCCCCTGAACCGTGGCACGAAGCTCCTTCGCGCGGCCGCCGATTTCGATCGCGCCAGAGCCCAACACGCCAAGAGTGAGGCTATCGGCCTCGACCTGGGCCAGACCGATGCGCCCACTGCCCGACACCGCGAGGTCGAACCGCATGGCGCGCGCCTTGTCGATACTGAGACTGCCCGAGCCGCTGACCGAGGCGCCGCGGATCTCGTGCGTCGAGAGGGCGATCTGAAGCGGGCCAGCCCCCTCCCCTGGATATCCTCCCCAAGCCGATCGGTTTGGGCGGACCCGGAGCGTCCGCCCCTGGACGTCGATGGATACGCGTTCGATTGCCGCATTGCTTCCGCTTATTGTGGCAGACGCCGGGCGTCCGGTAGCAAGCGTCACGCGGAACGGGCCGTCGATCTGCACGCGATCGAAATCCGTCACGATGTGACGCCGCTCGGCCGAGTTGGCGGAGGTGGCGTAGGCGGCGGCCAGCACGGCCA
>JALYNE010000066.1 GCA_030773375.1 Pseudomonadota bacterium | reverse complement strand
TATTCCGAAGGCGACAATCTCGTCTTCATGGATAAGGAAAGCTACGAGCAGGTGACGCTCCCGCGCGACCTGATCGGAGAGCCGGCTGCCTTCCTCCAGGACGGCATGGACGTGGTGATGGAGCTTTATGAGGAGCGGCCGATCTCGGTGCAGCTCCCCGACCAGATCGAAGCGACCATCGTCGAGGCAGACGCCGTGGTGAAGGGCCAGACCGCCTCTTCGAGCTACAAGCCCGCCATTCTCGACAACGGGGTTCGTGTCATGGTCCCGCCGCACATTTCGTCAGGAACCCGCATCGTGGTCGATGTGTACAATCAGGAATATGTCCGCCGCGCGGACTAGCAGGAATATGTCCGCCGCGCGGACTAGCAGGAGTATGTCCGCCGCGCGGACTGGCTTCCTTCCGGCTCTCCCGGAAAGGAGCGGCGGGCCGAGCGAACTTTCTGCCTCCGCGCGATCGGCGGGAGAGCCGGCGTAAGCCGGCCTGTCGCCACCAACCTTGTCCCTCCCACGCGGGAGGCGGGAGCAGCTATGGTTTCGCATTCCGGCCTTATCACCGTCATGGAGCGCGCCGCACGCAAGGCTGCGCCGCGGCTGCGCCGCGACTTTGGCGAGGTCGAGCTGCTGCAGGTCAGCAGGAAGGGCCCGGCCGACTTCGTTTCCATGGCGGATCGCCGGGCGGAGCAGACGGTGGTTGAAGAGCTCCGCCACGCGCGGCCGGATTGGGGCTTCTTCATGGAAGAAGGGGGCACCGTCGCCGGCGATCCTTCGAAGCCACGCTGGATCATCGATCCGATCGACGGCACGTCCAACTTCCTCCACGGCATACCGCACTTCGCGATATCGATCGCGGTTCAGGAGCCGAAGCCCGGCGGCGGCTGGGGCGAGGTCACGCAGGGTCTGACCTACCAGCCGCTCACCGACGAAAGCTTCTGGGCCGAGAAGGGAAGGGGCGCCTGGCTCAATGAGCGGCGCCTCCGCGTGTCGTCCCGCCGCGTGCTTGCAGACGCCCTCATCGCGACTGGCATTCCGTATCTCGGGCACGGCGATCTCGATCGTTTCCAGCGCATCCTCGGCGCTGTCTCAACCGAGGTTGCTGGCATCCGCCGCTTCGGTTCGGCGGCGCTCGACCTGGCCTGGGTCGCGGCCGGCCGTTACGACGGTTTCTGGGAAGAGGATCTGAAGATGTGGGATGTCGCCGCTGGAGTCCTTCTCGTGCGCGAAGCCGGCGGCTTCGTAACCGATTTTCGCGGCGCCGACCGCGCGCTCGACACGGGCCAGGTGCTTGCCGCCAACGACCAGATCCATTCCAAACTCCACAAGTTCGTTGCGGGTGCGGTGAGGGGGGCATGATGGTTCGCCGCCCGGCTGACGTGCGGCTTCGAGGCCGGTCGTGAGCTTCGCTGCTTGAGGGTTTGCCGAGGCGAGCCGACCTGCCGCAGACAGGGGCAAAGCGAGGCAGTGGCACTGCCGCCCCCGGCCCGCTTTGCATCGGCTCCATTCCGCTTATATCATTGGGAACATTCCTTGTTTCCCGCCTGTTTCCGCCTTGATCGTCGGGCGGTTGCGGTGGCGCGCTCGCTGCCCTAGAAGCCGCCTCAACTTCTGTTCTGGAGAGTCTCGATGGCGTCCAGCGCCGCCGAATATCTGCCCATCCTTCTGTTTCTCGGCGTTGCGCTTGCGCTGTCGACCTCCTTTGTCGTTTTGCCGATGATTGCCGCTCGTCTGACCGGCGCGAGCAACCCCTATCCTGACAAGCTCGCCGAATATGAATGCGGCTTTCCGGCTTTCGAAGACAGCCGCAGCCAGTTCGATGTTCGTTTCTATCTTGTGGCCATCCTGTTCATCATCTTCGACCTCGAAGCCGCTTTCCTGTTCCCGTGGGCGGTCTCGCTCGGCACGATCGGGATTGCCGGATGGGCGGCGATGATGCTGTTCCTGGCCGAACTCACCCTCGGCTTCATTTATGCTTGGAAGAAAGGAGCGCTCGAATGGGAGTGATCCTCGACCCGCGCCATGAGAACCAGCGCCCGGCTGACCTCCAGCAGCCGGATCCTGAATTCTTCAATCAGATTCAATCGGAAGTTGCGGACAAGGGCTTCCTCGTCACATCGACGGAAGATCTCTTTCAGTGGGCGCGCACTGGCTCTTTGTGGTGGATGACGTTCGGGCTCGCTTGCTGCGCGGTTGAAATGATCCACGCCAACATGCCGCGCTATGACCTCGAGAGGTTCGGCGTGGCTCCGCGCGCATCGCCGCGCCAGTCGGACGTGATGATCGTCGCTGGCACGCTCTGCAACAAGATGGCCCCGGCGCTCCGCCGTGTTTACGATCAGATGTCCGAGCCGCGCTACGTCATCTCGATGGGCAGCTGCGCAAACGGCGGCGGCTATTACCATTATAGCTATTCGGTGGTGCGCGGCTGCGACCGCATCGTACCGGTCGACATCTATGTGCCTGGTTGCCCGCCGACGGCCGAGGCGCTCCTCTATGGGGTCATGCAGTTGCAGCGGAAGATCCGCCGCGTCGGCACGATCGAGCGCTGATCCGATGCGAAGCCCGGCACCACGGATAACGCCCCGCGAGGGGATCACCGAGGACGTTCGAAGCGCGATCGGCGACGCGTTCCTCGACGGCGCAGAAGCGGTCGGCGAAGTTTCTATAGCGGTTCGCCGCGAGACTATCGAAGAGGTCTGCCGCACCCTGCGCGACCGCTTCGAATATCAGCAGCTGATGGAGATCGCAGGGGTCGATTATCCGGGGCGCGAGGAGCGCTTCGAAGTCGTCTATCATCTGCTCTCGCTCACTCGAAACCACCGCATCCGCCTTCGCGTCTCGACCGATGAGGACAAGCCGGTCCCCTCCGTCACCGGTCTATGGCCGGTCGCAGGATGGCTCGAGCGTGAAGTGTTCGACATGTTCGGCGTGGTGTTCGAGGGGAACGACGATCTTCGCCGTATCCTCACGGATTACGGCTTTCGCGGGCATCCTTTCCGCAAGGACTTCCCGCTCTCGGGCTATGTCGAGATGCGATATTCCGAAGAGCATAAGCGCGTCGTCTACGAACCGGTCCGCCTCGCGCAGGACTTCCGCGCGTTCGACTTCCTGAGCCCCTGGGAAGGCGCCGAATATATCCTCCCGGGTGACGAGAAAGCGCCGGAAGCGCGAGGCGCGCCAACCTCGCTCAGCGCTGCGGAGATCGCCAAGAAATGAGCACCAGGGCTGACGAGATCTGGACGGAAGAGGAGGTTGCACAAACCGGCGCCACCGAGTCCAAAATCGCAAATTACACGATCAATTTCGGCCCGCAGCACCCGGCTGCTCACGGCGTGCTCCGCCTGGTCCTCGAGCTCGACGGCGAGATCGTGGAGCGCGTTGATCCGCATGTGGGCCTTCTCCACCGCGGCACCGAGAAGTTCTGCGAGTACAAGACGTACATCCAGTCGATCCCCTATTTCGATCGGCTCGACTACGTTTCCCCGATGTGCATGGAGCATAGCTATGTGCTCGCCATCGAGAAGCTGCTCGATCTCGAAGTTCCGATCAGGGGCCAGTATCTGCGTACCTTTTTCGCTGAGCTGACGCGCATCAAGAACCACCTCCTCAACATCGGCAGCCACATCATGGATGTCGGCGCGATGACTCCGAACCTGTGGCTGTTCGAGCCGCGCGAAGACATCATGAACTTCTATGAGCGGGTGTCCGGTGCGCGGATGCACGCCAATTATTTCCGCCCGGGGGGCGTCCACCAGGACGTGCCTTCGGGGCTGCTGGACGAGATCGGTCACTGGGCTGACACCCGCCTCATCGAAATGTTCGAAGATTCGATCAGCCTCGTCGCCGACAACCGCATCTTCAAGCAGCGAAACGTCGATATCGGGACGGTTTCCAAGGAAGACGCGATCGCGTGGGGCTTTTCGGGGCCCATGCTCCGCGCCTCGGGCGTTCCCTGGGACATTCGCAAGTCGCAGCCTTACGATGTCTATGATCGTATGGAGTTCGACGTGCCCGTCGGCACGAAGGGTGACTGCTACGACCGCATGATGGTGCGCGTCGAAGAGGTGCGGCAGTCGATCCGGATCTTGAAACAGTGCATCAACCAGATGCCCGAAGGCCCTGTTGCCTCGCTCGACCGGAAAGTGGTGCCGCCCAAGCGCTCCGAGATGAAGCAGTCGATGGAAGCGCTGATCCATCACTTCAAGCTTTACACCGAGGGCTTCCACGTCCCCGCCGGCGACGTCTACGTGGCGACGGAAAGCCCGAAGGGCGAGTTCGGCGTCTACCTTGTCGCGGACGGCACGAATAAGCCCTATCGGGTCAAGATCCGGCCCACGGGCTTCAGCCACCTCCAGGCTATGGACTTCATGTCCAGGGGCCACATGCTCGCCGATACGACGGCAATCCTTGGATCGCTCGACATCGTCTTCGGGGAGGTCGACCGGTGAGTGCGCCCGTTGCCGTGAACCTGGCCGACAAGTTCGCCACCTTTTCCGATCATTGGAATCCGAGGATCATCGGGCGCTACAACGGCAACGAGGTTCGCATCGCCAAAGTGTCGGGCGAGTTCACCTGGCACAGCCACGCCGACACGGACGAGCTTTTCCTCGTCCTGTCCGGCGATTTCGCCATCGAGTTCCGCGATGGAATGCGGCGTCTTTCGGCCGGTGAGATGATCGTCGTGCCCCGGGGCACTGAACATCGTCCGATCGCAAATGGCGAGTGCCGGATCCTGATGCTGGATCGTGAGGGCGAGCCGAACACCGGACAAAATCCTTGCCATTATAGCCGTGCTGAACTCGCGACGATCTGATGGCTGATATCCTCCCCACCAGCATTCCCGATGTCGACGAGGTTCGTGCCCGCTGGGGCGGCTTCCAGTTCACGGGCGAGAATGCGGACAAAGCGCAGATCATCATCGGCCGCTATCCGCCCGGCCGGCAGCAGAGCGCAATCATCCCGCTTCTCGATCTTGCCCAGCGCCAGGTCGGAGCGGAAACCGAGACGCAGGGCTGGCTTCCCATTCCCGTGATCGAATATGTCGCGGCCTACCTCCAGATGCCGTACATTCGGGCCCTCGAGGTCGCGACTTTCTACACGATGTTCAATTTGCGCCCCGTGGGCCGCTACCACATTCAGGTCTGCGGCACGACGCCGTGCATGCTGCGCGGCGCCGACGACGTCTTCGCTGCCTGCACTGCCAAGGGCATGAAGAAGGGCGGGACGACCCCGGACGGGCTTTTCACTTTGTCCGAGGTGGAATGCCTTGGTGCCTGCGCAAACGCGCCGATGGCGCAGATCAACGACGAGAATTACGAGGATCTGACATTCGAGACGACCACGGCGATCATCGAAGCGCTCGCCCGCGGAGATGTGCCGAAGCCCGGTCCGCAGATCGACCGGCAGACGAGCGCGCCGGAGGGCGGCCCGACCACGCTTCGCGAAATGATCCAGGAAAATCACGATTACCGGGGGCAGTGGCAATGACGATCGCCCCGCTGGCGGACAAGGACCGCATCTTCACGAACGTCTACGGTTTCCAGGATTGGGGGCTGAGGGGCGCGCAGATGCGCGGCGACTGGGACAATACGGCGGCCCTCATGGCGATCGGCCAGGACGCAATCATCGACGCGATCAAGGCGTCGGGCCTGCGCGGACGTGGCGGTGCCGGCTTCCCGACCGGCATGAAGTGGGGCTTCATGCCCAAGGAGCCGAAGCCCGGTAAGCCGAACTTCCTCGTCATCAACGCTGACGAATCCGAACCCGGCTCGTGCAAGGACCGCGAAATCATTCGCCACGACCCGCACAAGCTCATTGAAGGTGCTTTGATCGCCGGCTTCGCGATGCGCGCGCGCGCGGGCTACATCTACATCCGCGGCGAGTTCATCCGCGAGGCGGAGACGCTTTTCGCAGCGGTTCAGCAGGCCTATGACGCGGGGCTGCTCGGCAAGAACGCGGCCGGTTCGGGCTACGATTTCGACCTGTTCGTTCATCGCGGCGCGGGCGCTTACATTTGCGGCGAAGAAACCGCGATGTTGAACAGCCTCGAGGGCAAGAAAGGCTTTCCGCGCCTGAAGCCGCCATTTCCGGCAGGCGCGGGGCTTTATGGCTGCCCGACGACCGTCAACAACGTCGAGTCCATTGCGGTCGTGCCGACGATCCTCCGTCGCGGCGCGGCCTGGTTCAAGGGCTTCGGCCGCGAGAAGAACGAGGGCACCAAGCTCTTCCAGATCTCCGGGCACGTGAACAAGCCCTGTGTGGTCGAAGAAACCATGTCGATCCCGTTCCGTGAGCTGATCGATCGACACGCCGGCGGCATTCGCGGCGGCTGGGACAATCTGCTTGCAGTGATTCCGGGCGGCTCCTCGGTCCCGCTCGTGCCGGCCGCGGAGATCATGGACGCACCGATGGACTTCGATGGCCTGCGCGAGCTCGGCTCCGGCCTCGGGACGGCGGCGGTGATCGTGATGGACAAGTCCACCGACATCGTAAAAGCGATCAGCCGCATCTCCTACTTCTACAAGCACGAAAGCTGCGGGCAGTGCACCCCGTGCCGGGAAGGCACCGGCTGGATGTGGCGCATGATGGAGCGGCTGCGCGAGGGCAATGCCGACGTGGGCGAGATCGACCTTTTGTGGGACGTCACCAAGCAGGTTGAAGGCCACACGATCTGCGCGCTGGGCGATGCCGCGGCCTGGCCGATCCAGGGTCTCATCCGCCATTTCCGCCCCGAGATCGAACGGCGGATTCTCGAAAAAGAGGGGCGAACCCTCAAGGCAGCTGAATGATATGCCCAGAGTCAAAGTAGACGGCCTCGAACTGGAGGTTCCGCAGGGGGCGACCGTTCTCCAGGCCTGCGAATTGGCGGGTAAGGAGATCCCCCGCTTCTGCTACCATGAGCGGCTGACGATTGCCGGCAATTGCCGGATGTGCCTGGTTGAGGTGAAGCCGGGGCCGCCCAAGCCCCAGGCCTCCTGCGCGCTTCCGACGGCGGAGGGGCAGGAGATCGTCACCAACTCGCTGACCGTTAAGAAGGCGCGCGAAGGGGTGATGGAGTTCCTCCTCATCAACCATCCGCTCGACTGCCCGATCTGCGACCAGGGCGGTGAATGCGACCTTCAGGACCAGGCGATGGCCTATGGGCGCGGGCACAACCGCTTCCACGAGAACAAGCGCGCCGTCACCGACAAATATATGGGTCCGGTCGTCAAGACCATCATGACGCGCTGCATCCACTGCACGCGCTGCGTCCGCTTTGCCGAGGAGGTTGCCGGCGCCGAGGAGATCGGCGCGATCAACCGCGGCGAGAATATGGAAGTGACCTCTTATCTGGAAGGAGCCGTGACTTCGGAGCTTTCGGGGAACGTGGTCGACCTTTGCCCGGTCGGGGCGCTGGTCTCGAAGCCCTACAGCTTTGAGGCACGCCCTTGGGAGCTGCGCAAGATCCCCGGCATCGATGTCATGGATGCCGTGGGAAGCAACATCCGTATCGATGCTCGCCAGCGTGAGGTGATGCGCGTTCTCCCGCGCATCAACGAGGATGTGAACGAGGAGTGGATCCACGACAAGACGCGCCATGCCGTTGACGGGCTTCTTCGCCGCCGCCTCGACCGTCCCTGGGTCCGTCGGGATGGCAAGCTCCAGCCTGCCACCTGGGAAGAGGCGTTCCACGTCATTGCCGAGCGCGTGCGCGGCGCGGCTGGGGATCAAGTTGCCGCCATTGCCGGCGACCTGTGTGACCTCGAATCCATGTACGCGACCAAGGCGCTGCTCGGCCGCTTCGGTTCGAAGCTTCACGAATGCCGCCAGGACGGTGCGAAATTCGATGTCTCGGCCCCTGCTGCCTACCGGTTCAACTCGACCATAGCGGGCGTCGAGACCGCGCCCGCCATTCTTCTCGTCGGAGCCAACCCGCGCTGGGAGGCGCCGCTCGTCAACACCCGGATCCGCAAAGCGGTGAAAGCGGGTGCTCGCGTGTTCCACATCGGCCCGGAAATCGACTTCACCTATCCGGTGACCCATCTTGGCGCGGATCTCTCCGCGCTCGGCACTCTTTCCCAGGAGGTGCGCGATACGTTCACCGGCCGCGAAAACTCGGCCCTGATCGTCGGTATGGGGGCGCTCGTTCACGAGCGTGCGTACGAGGCCGCCCGGACTGCCGCTTCGGTATTGGGGGCAACTTTCAATCTTCTTCACACGGCTGCTGCCCGCATGGGCGGTCTCGATCTCGGCTTCGTCACCGAGGGGGGCATCGACGCGATCCGCGCGAGAGCCGGAGCGTTGCGGGCGCTGTTCCTTTTGGGTGTCGATGAGACCGATCTTTCCGCCTTTGCGGATAGTTTCACCGTCTATGTCGGCACCCACGGCGACCGCGGGGCCAAGATGGCGGACGTGATCCTTCCGGCTGCCGCCTATACCGAGAAGCACGGCATCTATGTGAACCTCGAGGGGCGGGTGCAGGTCTCCGAGCAGGCGGTCGACCCGCCCGGCGAAGCGCGCGAAGATTGGACGATCATCCGGGCCCTGTCGGACGTGCTCGGCAGGACGCTCCCGTTTGACAGCTTGTCGGAAGTCCGCGCCGCGATCGCGGCCGAGCGGCCACATCTGGCTGTGACCGGGATCGCTGCGGTCGAGCCGCTTCCCGCTGCCAAGGGGCCCGCACCGTCGGTGCAGGGGGCGATCGTTTATCCGATTCAGGATTTCTACCTGACCAACCCGATCGCTCGCGCTTCCCCGACGCTGCAGCGCTGCTCGGAAGAGATATTGCACGGCCAGACTTTCCAGGAGGCCGCGGAGTGAAGTTCAGGACGACTAGAACCGTTCGAGTGGAACCGAACGGGTTTGAGGGTTTCCCACTATGACCGAATGGTTTCAAGGCGCGCTCGGCTACGGCTTCGGCTGGTTCGCCGCGACACTCATCCTGATCCTGATGATCGCGCTGCCGCTGATGCTGGCCGTCGCGATGATCATCTATGCCGACCGCAAGATCTGGGCCGCGATGGCGCTTCGGCGCGGGCCCAACGTGGTCGGCCCATTCGGGCTCCTTCAGAGCTTTGCCGACGGGCTCAAGGTCTTCCTCAAGGAAACCATCATCCCCTCGGCCGCCAATCGAGGTCTCTTCCTGCTGGCGCCGATCATCACCTTCACGCTGGCGCTGATTGGCTGGGCGGTGATCCCGTTCGGGCCCGGCATGGTGCTCGCCAACATCAATGTCGGCCTGCTCTACATTCTGGCGGTGTCATCGCTGAGCGTCTACGGCGTCATCATCGCGGGTTGGGCCTCCGCCTCCAAATATCCGTTCTATTCCGCCCTTCGCGCCGCTGCGCAGATGGTGAGCTACGAAGTTTCGGTCGGCTTCGTGTTGATCGGGGTCATTCTTTGGGCCGGAACCTTCAACCTCTCCGGCATCATCGAAGCCCAGCGAAGCCACGTCTGGATCATCAACGGGTTCGGCTTCAACCCGCTGTTGTTCCCGATGAGCATCATCTTCTTCATCTCCGCTCTTGCGGAGACTGCGCGCGCTCCGTTCGACCTCACCGAGGCGGAATCGGAGCTCGTCGCCGGTTTCCAGACCGAATATAGCTCGATGAGCTTCGCGCTCTTCTGGCTCGGCGAATATGGCAACGTTCTTCTCATGTGCGGCCTCAACGCCGTGCTGTTCTGGGGCGGGTGGCTGCCGCCGATCGATTGGGCGCCGCTCTACGCCGTTCCTGGCATCATCTGGTTCTTCGCCAAGATCCTGATCTTCTTCTTCATCTTCAGCTGGGTGAAGGCCACGGTGCCGCGCTTCCGTTACGATCAGCTGATGCGGCTCGGCTGGAAGATCTTCTTGCCGATCTCGCTGCTGTGGGTGTTCCTGGTGTCCGGTTATTTGCTTGTCACCAAGGAGCAATGCCCCACCGACCGCAGAGCGCTGGCAGCGATTACCACCGAACAGCAGGCGGACCGCTATATGCCTTCCTGCCGCAGCGGAATGCTCAACCTTGGCCGCGGTGCGGCTGGAGCCACCTCATGATCAGACATTGGATCAAGTCCTTCCTCCTCTGGGAGTTCGTGAAGGCGCATTACCTCACTCTTAAATATTTCTTCAAACCGAAGGCCACCATCAACTATCCATTCGAGAAGAACCCGCTTTCACCGCGATTTCGCGGCGAGCATGCGTTGAGGCGCTACCCGAACGGAGAAGAGCGCTGCATCGCCTGCAAGCTGTGCGAGGCGGTCTGCCCGGCCGTTTGCATCACCATCGAGTCCGAACCGCGCGAGGATGGCAGCCGCCGCACCACGCGGTACGACATCGACATGACGAAGTGCATCTATTGCGGCTTGTGCCAGGAAGCCTGCCCGGTCGACGCCATCGTCCAAGGGCCCAACATGGAGTTCTCGGTCGAGACGCGCGAGGAGCTCATCTACGACAAGTCGAAGCTCCTGGATAATGGCGACAAGTGGGAGCGGACGCTGGCCGCGAACATTGCCGCCGACGCGCCTTACCGCTAAGCGCCAGCCGAACCTGAAGGGGGCCGTAGAAGCACGTGATTCAAGCCTTCGCCTTTTACCTGTTCGCGACCGTCGTCGTCACGTCCGGGGTTATGACCATTGCCAGCCGGAATCCGGTGCACAGCGTCCTGTGGCTGATTCTCGCCTTCTTCAACGCGGCGGGCCTGATGCTGCTCGTCGGGGCCGAATTCATCGCGATGCTCCTGGTGATCGTCTACGTCGGTGCTGTCGCGGTTCTGTTCCTGTTCGTGGTGATGATGCTCGACGTCGATTTCGCCGAGCTCCGCGCCGGCTTCGCACGCTATCTCCCCTTCGGGACTCTCCTCGCCCTTGTTCTTCTCACCGAGATCGTGTTCGCGGTCGCGGCCTGGAACGCCGGCGCCGTCGCTGCGGCAGCCAAAGCGGCGCCCGTCAACCAGAACGTCCCCAACATCGAGGCGCTGGGGACGGTGCTTTACACGCGCTATCTCTACATATTCGAAGGTGCCGGGCTCGTCCTTCTCGTCGCCATGATCGGCGCCATCGTTCTGACGCACCGCACCCGCCGTGACGTCCGGCCGCAGAACGTCTCGCTCCAGAACCAGCGTCGGCCGGAGGACGCGGTCCGCATCGTCGATCAGCCCGTGGGGCAGGGGGTGAAGCTGTGATCGGTCTCGGACATTATCTCGTGGTTGCCGCCATCCTGTTCGTGCTCGGCGTGTTCGGCATCTTCCTCAACCGGAAGAACATCATCGTCATCCTGATGGCGATCGAGCTCATCCTCCTCGCAGTGAACATCAATCTCGTCGCTTTTTCGGCGTTCCTCGGCGACATGGTCGGGCAGGTGTTCGCAATGTTCGTTCTGACCGTCGCGGCCGGAGAGGCGGCCATCGGGCTGGCCATCCTTGTGATCTACTTCCGAGGCCGCGGCACCATCGCGGTTGACGACATCAACCAGATGAAGGGCTGAGCATGGCCGTTCAGCTCATCGTCTTCCTGCCGCTCCTTGCTGCCATTGTAGCCGGGTTCGGCAATCGAATGATCGGAAACACGGCGGCAAAGCTGGTCACGACGGGCGCTTTGTTCGTCTCGTGCGC
>JALYNE010000065.1 GCA_030773375.1 Pseudomonadota bacterium | reverse complement strand
ACCCTGATCCGCGCCGACACGATCTCGGGCGACGTGGAGAAGCTCGCCGACCGGCAGCGCTGGGTGATGCCGCTCCAGGGCACGGCCTCCTCCGACGGCGAAAGCGCCGGCCCGGGAGAATGCCTCCTGATCCGGCCCGGCGCGCCGCTCACCAAGTCGGAAGATGCAGTGATCCTGATCGGAGCGCCGCTTTGAACGGGGCGCAGCGAACCAAGCTCGGTGCAAAGGTTCGCCTGGATTCTGACGGGACGTCGGCCGAATTCGCGCATTGCGCCAGGAGCTTCCCAACGCTATTGGGATCGCCTTCGCCGTCGAGGCGCGGGGCCGTAGCTCAGATGGGAGAGCGCTGCAATCGCACTGCAGAGGTCAGGGGTTCGATTCCCCTCGGCTCCACCACCTCAAAAACCGCAGAAAATCGCCAGAACATTTACGCCGTGCCGCCGGCAATAACCCGCGAGATCGGCGCCATCGGATCGTAGCCGGATCGCAGGTGGATTTTCGTGTGCTTTGTGAGCTCGGCGAAGAGAGCGTCCACCTCCCGAACCGCGGCGCGAAGATAGTCCGGCGTCAGATGCTCGTAGTTGATCGACGTCGTGCCGCGGGCAAGGCGGGACGGGTGATATAGATGTCCTGCACGGTCGCGCCGGGCTCACTACTCACAAACATGGCAAGCCGTGGATCGCCTGCCTGTGCCATCTGGAGCGCCCCAAGTTCTCCTGGAGCGCTGACCATTCCTTGAGCGCCATCCGCTTCATGCCCCAAGTCGTCATTGTTCTTCTCCTCCCGCGCCCCACAAATCGGCGCGGAACATCGACTCAAAACGCTTTTCTCGTTTGGCGGCGAAAACCTGCCCAGTCACACGCCTTCGAGTTCGCGCACCTCGACCTCCGCTCGCTTGCCGCAAGCCGCCAGCGCCTGCTCCAGTTGCGCGACTGTCGAGCTGTGGCGGATGTCGAGAAGTCGATCCACCTGGCGCGGGTCCAGTTTGAGAGCCCGTGCCAGATCCGCCTTGCGCCATCCGCGCGCCCGCATCGCCTTGTAGAGCGTCAGCTTCAGCATGCCGAGCAAGGTTGGCGCCACTGTAGGGCGGCCCTCGGCGGCTGAGGGTTCGGGAATATCCCGACGATCGCCGATATAACCCGAGAGGGCCGTCTCAAGCGCATCGACCGCGTGGGCGAGCGCCTGCGCTTCATCGTCGCCGAACGTGACCGCTTCAGGAATATCGGGAAAAGTCACCATGACCGTGTTGTTGTCGTCAGGTGTGAGATCGACTGGAAAATTGAACATGGGTGATTGCCTTCCGTGGTAGGGGTGCCTCGGGATCATTCGATCCCGAGGTCTTTCTTGACTTTCCGCATCAACCCGGTGCCGAGCTGCTTTGCAGCGCCGTGCTGCGGGAGCACCGACATCTTTTCGCCGCGGCGAACGATCAGGTGGCCGCCCTTGCCGGGCTCGAAAGTGCATCCCTGCTTCATGAGGTAGCGGCGAAATTGGCTGCTGTTCATAGGAATCTTATGGACAAATATGTCCATACCGTCAACAGAAAAGGGACAAATGTGTCCATGAATCTTTAGCTGTTGATCAGGGGCTGGATCGCCTTATGTAGGGGATCGGTGCGGCCTCGACGGCCTCAAATTGTTGCTGAAGGTTCGTGACGTCGGCCACCGGCGGCCCATATCAGCGGCTGTGACGCTTGCGGAGGCTATTAATTCCGTCCCGGTTCAGACGATCGCCCTCAATCACCGGATCGCTGGCGGATCGCACAGGGTTGATGTTCGCGGCATGTTCCGCCATCCTGGGTGCTCGACTCGACGGGAATCTGCGGAACACTGTATCGGAACTGGCAATCGCACTGCAGAGGTCAGGGGTTCGATTCCCCTCGGCTCCACCAATCAAATCATCGCTACTATCAAGATGTCGAACCGATATCTGACTTGCTGAGGGATTGCCTTCCCTCGGATCGGGCCACCTGCCGAGATCATCCATCTTTGAGCCGAAGCCAAGGAGGCGCGTGCAGTCTGGTGGGATGTCGCCGCAAATTGACAAACAATCTCTAGACTCGTTCCCGGTTGGACTGAACCGGGAACGGGTCCAGTTTCCTGTGTTTGCCGTGCTTTCCGAGCCATCAGGTGATTCCACCTGACTTGAAAGCACTCTAAAGGCGGGCCGTACCGGCTTGCATTAAGCGGCTCTTAGCGAAGAGCGGTTTAGTGTTCGGCCATGATCACGCCCGCCATCCTGTGCGGAGGAACCGGAAGCCGGCTGTGGCCTCTTTCGCGGGCCGCCCGGCCGAAGCAGCTGCTTGCCCTGCTCGGCGACAAGACGATGCTGCAGATGACTGTGGCTCGAACTGGTGATCGGACGCGCTTCGGGCCGCCGATTGTCGTTGCCGGCGCGCAGCATGCAGCCGAAATCGAGCACCAGATCGAGGAGATCGGCATCACCCCGGCCGCGCTGGTGCTCGAGCCTTGTGCGCGCAGCACGGCGCCGGCGATCGCGCTTGCCGCCTTGCTCGCCGCCCCCGATGTGCAGATGCTGGTGATGCCGAGCGATCATCTTATTCGCGACGAGGCCGCGTTCCTCCGCGCGCTGGACGTGGCCACGCCTGCGGCGAGTGAGGGAGCCTTGGTCACCTTCGGGGTGACGCCGGAGCGCCCGGAGACGGGCTATGGCTATATCCGCCGCGGAGCCGCGCTTGCTCCAGGCGTCCATCGTGCCGATGCCTTTATCGAGAAGCCAAAGCTTTCAGCTGCCGCCGCTCTGGCGGGAGACGGCGAACACCTTTGGAACGCCGGCATCTTCCTGTTCCGGCCCGACGCTTTTCTTCACGCGCTCGAGCAGCATGCGCCCGCCGTTATCGAAGCAGCGCGCCGGGCTCTTGCCGCCGGGAGCAGGACCGGCCTTCGCGTCGCGCCCGAGGCGGAGGCATTCGCATCGGCACCTTCGATCTCCATCGACTATGCCGTTATGGAAAAGGCGGAGCATGTCGCGGTGGTGCCGGTGGACATGGGCTGGTCCGACGTCGGCTGCTGGGACGCGATCTTCGAACTTGGGGAAAAGGACGAAGGCGGCAATCTTTCCTCAGGGCCGGTGGTTGCGATCGACAGCAGGCGCTGCCTCATCCGCTCCGAAGGGCCGAATGTCGTCACCCTCGGAGTGAGCGATCTTCTGGTGCTTGCAACGGGGGACGCCGTTTTGATCGTGCCGCGTGGCCAAAGTCAGCGCGTCAAGGAGGCGGTGGACGCCCTTCAGGCTCGGGCAAGCGGCGCTTTCGGCCAGACGGGCCCGCCCGCTTACTGACGCGCCTGCCGCCGCTTTTCAGTACATCCTCGGTCCGCCGCGGCTGGGTGAGTTGAAGCGCTAAATTGCGCGAAACAACCTCGAAGTGGTACCCCCACTTGCAGCGCCTGGGGCGCCCGCTCGAAACGGAGGGGAGCACATCATCCGGATCGACACCACCAAGGTTTCGGCCGAGGAAGCGGCTGACGGATTGCCGCGCTGCTGCACTGATGCCCTCCCCGACGCGAATGATCGTAGTCGAATGAAGCGCGTGTTAGTGCTCCAGCGAATTGGTCTGGAGCTCTTCTGGTGCAAAATGGAGTTGATATGAAGCATGCCGGAGGAGAGGATCTCGATCTCGCTCTCTCTGGGGTGGAAAAGCCGGATGCACTGGCCTCCGCCGCACTCGGGGTCACTCGTCCATCGGGCGCCCGATGAACGCGCTTCCCGATTCGATTCCGGCCGCCACTTTGGTGCTCATGCGGACTGGCGCCGGCGGCGCGCCGGAAGTGCTGATGATCGAGCGGACCAGGACGATGGCGTTTGCCGCCGGCGCGCTGGTCTTCCCAGGGGGGCGGATCGACGCCGACGATCATGTCGTGGCAGAGCGGTTCGGCCCTGAGCTCGACCATGCTGCGGGCCGGGTGGCCGCGATCCGCGAGACGATTGAGGAAACCGGCATCGCCCCGGCCTTTGTGGCTCCTGCCCCGCCCGCCACCATCAGCCAGCTGCGCCAGGAGCTGGAGGACGGCACACCCTTTTCGGCGCTCCTCGAACATCACCGGCTCAGCCTTGACCTCAGCAGCCTCGTGCCGTTCGCGCGCTGGTGCCCCAACTTCAAGGAAGCACGCCGCTTCGACACCCTCTTCTTTGTTGCCCGCGCGCCCCAAGATGCGGCCGAGCCCCGCCCGGCAGAGGCGGAGGCAGTGCGCAGCCTCTGGGTGCCCGCTGCCCAGGTCCTGGACGATGCAAATTGCGGCCGCGCCCGTATCATCTTCCCGACGCGCCGCAACTTGGAACGGCTTTCCCTTTTTTCCTCGTTCGAAGAAGCGCGCGCAGACGCGGAGCGCCGTCCCGTACGGAAGGTGGTGCCCTGGATCGAAGATCGGGAAGGAACACAGTGGCTCTGCATACCCGATGATCTCGGCTACCCAGTGACGGCCGAAAGGCTCGAAACGGCGCGGCGGTCCTGACCTGCAACCGGACCCGCCGCCGCGCGTCCTTGTTGCCGTGCGCGCGCTCCAGCTCCTCAGAACCCTCCTCTTCCTCGCCGCGATCGGGTTCGCAGGGCTGCTGCTTTACGGCTATGCACGCAACCACCCCGAGGACATGCCGTGGACGGAGCTTGATCTTGCGCAGCCGGTGGGCGCTTTCACCGGTCGAAAACTTGCGGAGCTGGGCGGTGAGGGCGAGAAGTGCCAGGCATTGCTGCAGCGCTCCGGCGTCCGCTTCAACGCGCTGCCGCCACGCAAGAGCACAAGCCAGTGCGGCTACGACGATGCCGTACGCTTCGCGAGCGGGGGCGCGCTCGATCTGGCCTATCGGCCGCGCGATCTGGCAACGAGCTGCCCGGTCGCGGCCGCGCTTGCTTTATGGGAATGGCATGTCGTCCAGCCGGCCGCGATCGAGCATTTTGGCCATAAGGTGGAGAGCATCGACCATTTCGGGAGCTTTAGCTGCCGCCGCATTTACGGCCGCTCGGAAGGCAGTTGGAGCGAGCATGCGACAGCCAATGCCGTCGATGTGGCCGGCTTCCGTCTGGAAGACGGCACACGCATCACCCTCGTCGGCGACTGGAAGGATGACGGCCCAAGATCACGCTTCTTGCACGACGTGCGCGACGGCGCGTGCAAGCTCTTCGCGACCGTCCTTTCGCCGGACTACAACGCAGCGCATCGCGACCACCTGCACCTCGATCAGGCGGAGCGGGGTGCATGGGGCTGGCGCGGCTGCCGATAGAGTGATTCAAGTCAGGCGGCCAAAAATACACGCGCAAGCGGGGCCTCCGCTGCGCGGGTAACAAAAACGGGGCCGAGCCCGGTTCTAGATTCGTTCCCGGTTAGATCCAACCGGGAACGGGTCCAGTTTGCTTTGCTTGCCGTGCTTTCCGAGCCGATTCGCTCTCAGCTCAAGTGGCGGGAGAGGTGCTTGTTCATTTCGAACATGGTCACCTTTTTCGTCCCGAACACCTTTTCGAGCTTGTCGTCCGCGAGGATCTCGCGCTTGTTCTCCGGGTTCTGAAGATTGTTTTTGCGGATATAATCCCACATCTTGCTGACCACTTCGCTCCGCGGAAGCGGATCGGAGCCGGTGATCGCCGCCAGCTCGTTCGACGGCTTCACGGGGCGGGCGAGCCCACCCTGAGCCTTGGTCCCACCCGAATCGTCCGTGCCCTTTGCCATTGATGGCCCTCCTCTGATTTGCACCCGATAGAGCGCAATCCCGCGAGAAGTGCAATGCCCTCTGAAGCGGAAGCTCCGCTCAGCACGACGAGCCGAACGGCACAACCTTGTTGGCAGCATCATGGCCGATGTCGGCCCGGCCGAGAAAAGCTATCCCTGAGCGGCTGCACCAGTGGCGGAAAACCTCCTCCTCCGTGGCGCCGAAATCGGGGTCATTTTGGGGGACTTCGCTGCAGCGGCCGAGCATGATGCCGCTGACCTTGCGGACGCCGGGGTTGCTGGTGATGTGGAAAAGCGCGCGGTCCGTCCGGTACATATATTCGGAGACGTCCTCGAGAATCAGCACATGCCCCTCAAGGTCGGGCTGCAGGGGCGTTCCGAGCAAGTGGCTGAACACGCTGATGTTGAACGCCGCCGCCTTGGTGCCGGCGCCGAGCGAAGGCTCGAGCGCCTCGGGTTCGCGCCTGACCAGCCAGGAGAGCGCGCGCACGATCGCCGCCTCGCCCTTCTCCCTCCTGATGTCACCCGGCATCGGCCCGTGTGCGACCGTGCCGATGCCGGCCCGGTACAGCCCGGCCAGCAGGAATCCGGCATCGCTGTAGCCGAGATAGGTCTTGTCACCCGCCGCGGCCCCAAGCCTTGCCAGCACCTCTTGCGCGATACGGCACGACCCATAGCCGCCGCGCGCGAACCAGAGCGCGTCGACGCCCGAATCATTCGCCACTTCAACGAACGCGTCCGCGCGCACCCGGTCGGCGCCGGCGAAGTGCTTGTGGCTGAGGAAACATTGCTCATGGAACCGGATCTCGACGGCGGGAGCATGCTCGGCGGCAAGCGCCGTCACCCGCTCGGCCACCTCCTGGGAAATCGGCGTGCTGGGCGCCACCACTTCAATTCGCATTTCGCCTCCAACTGTTTGAAATGGCCGCCGCACCGCAATAGGGCGGAGCGATGAATCAGGCCAAATCCTATTTCTTCTGCGGGATCGGCGGCAGCGGCATGCTCCCGCTCGCCTGCATCCTGCGTGGGCAGGGCTCCGAGGTCGCGGGCTCCGATCGGTCCCTCGACCAAGGTCGCATCGGCGACAAGTTCGCGTTTCTTGAAAGTCGGGGCATCCGCCTGTTCCCGCAGGACGGAAGCGGCCTCAGCAGCCCTGATCAGATCCTCGTCACCTCCGCGGCCGTCGAGGAGACCGTGCCCGACGTCCAAGCGGCACGCCGTCTCGGCGCCAAGCAGTTGACGCGACCGCAGCTGCTCGCCGAGCTGTTCAACGCCGCCGTCACTGGGGTTGCGGTCGGGGGAACGAGCGGCAAATCCACCGTGACCGGGATGATCGGGTGGATCCTGCGGCAGGCGGGCCTTGAGCCCACCGTCATGAACGGTGCCGTGATGAAGAATTTCGTCACCGCCGACACGCCGTTTGCGAGCGCGCTGGTCGGCGGCGGCGATGTTTTCGTCAGCGAGGTAGACGAAAGCGATGGCTCGATTGCGCTGTATCAGCCGAGGATCGCGGTTCTCAACAACATCACCCTCGACCACAAATCGCTGGATGAGCTGCGCGGACTCTTCCTCGATTTCGTACGCAAAGCCGACACAGCGATCCTCAACCTTGACGACGAGGAGACGCGTCTCCTGGCGACCAAGATCCGGCCGGGACAGCGCATCACCTTCAGCCTATCCGATGCCGCCGCCGATTACCTGGGCTTCGACGTGGTCGAAGAGCCCCTTGCAATCCGCTTTTCAGTCACCGAGCGGAGCACAGGCACCACCATCCCGGTTCGGCTAGAGGTGCCCGGCCGCCACAATGCCGCGAACGCGCTTGCCGCAATCGCGGCTGCGCGCGCCGCCGGCGTCGAGCTCACCAGCGCGGGCGAGGCGCTGGCTGGCTTTCGAGGCCTTCGTCGGCGCTTCGACGTGGTGGGGACGGCGAATGGGATCAGCGTCATCGACGACTTCGGCCACAACCCGGACAAGATCGCCGCCACTTTGGGCACCTTGCATGCGTTTCCGGGGCGGCTCCTCCTCATGTTCCAGCCGCACGGCTACGGCCCCTTAAGGACGATGCGCGAGGAGCTGATCGAGTGCTTCGCCACCAACATGGCGGAGGAGGACATGCTGATCATGCCCGATCCAGTTTATCACGGGGGCACGGTCGAACGGACCGTCGGCAGCAAGGATATCATCAGAGGCGTTCGCGAGCGCGGTCGCGAAGCCGAGCACGTCCCGGACCGTGCCGGCTGTGGTGACCGCCTTCGCGCCCTGGCGCGGCCCGGCGACCGGATCGTGATCATGGGCGCGCGGGACGATACTTTATCGCAATTTGCCGCCGATCTTCTCGCCAGCCTTTCGCCTTAACTCGACGGAAGCACCTTGCGGCCCTACATTGACGGTTCATGATCCAGGAGTTGGCCATGCACCGCTTTTGCCTGTTGCTAAGCCTCAGCCTTTTTGCTGCTCCCGCCGCCGCGGCCCCCGAGTGGCGACAATCGCGCGAGGTCGAGGTGCTTTTATCGAACCTCGACATCCAGCCCGAGACAATGCGCTTCAGGGCAGGAGAGCCGGTGCGCCTCCGCTTCATCAACAACAGCACCATTCGCCACAGCTTCAGTGCCGGCGACTTCTTCCGGAAGGCCGAGTTCCGGGCCCGCGACGCGGACGGGGTTCGGGGCGGCTCGATCGAGGTTGGGGCCGGCGACGTGCGCGAAGTGCTGCTGGTTCCGGCGGGCGGCCGCTATTCGGCGCACTGCTCCAACCTCTTCCACCGAATCATGGGTATGCGGGCGAGGATGCTGGTCGAATGAAGGAGATGCCGGTGACCAAGGCGAACAAGCAAAAGAAGATCCCGAAGAAGATTGCGGGTGTCAAGGTGCCAAAGGAGCTTCGCAAGGCCGGAGACAAGCTGGCGAAGCTGGCCGAGGATCCCGTGGTACGCGAGATTGCGCTCGGCGCCGTGGCCGCGGGCCTTGCAGCGCGAAAGGATGCACGCAAGGGAGCGGGGAAGAAAGCGGCCGAAATCGGCGGAGAAGCCTCGAAAGGGGCCGGCTGGGTCAGCGCCGCGCTTGGGGCGGCCGCGCTTGAGGCTGGCCGCAGGATCGCTGAGCTCCTCGACCAAAGCGCTGGCAACACGGACGGCGGCGGAAAGAGCAAGCTCGCCAAGACGATCAAGGCCGCTGAAACCGTCGCCGGCGGCCTCAAGCACTGACGCTCGAGGCCGGGATCCGCCTCCCGTTCGGGCTGCAGCGCCGGCTGGAGGAGACCGCCCGCAGCTTCATCGAGCCGGCGGGGCGGCCGGAGGTTGATTTCTCAGCGCCTTTAGGCGAACCGGCACTCGTCCCGGCCGATTCCGTGGCCTGGCAGGTATTCCGCAACCCGGTTTCCTTGTTCGTCGGCGGAGTCGCGGCGGTGATCCTGGAACTTGCCGAGCCGCGCGTTCGCGCAGGCGTCTGGGACCATAGCAACTTCCGCACCGACCCGGTCGACCGACTTCGGCGAACCGGCCTCGCCGCAATGGTGACGGTCTACGCTGCGCGGAGCTTCGCCGAGGACATGATCGCCGGCGTTCGCCGCATCCACCAGAAGATCGAGGGCCGCACCGAGACCGGAGAGCGGTACCATGCCAACGACCCCGAACTTCTCGACTGGGTGCAAGCGACCGCAAGCTTCGGATTTCTTCAGGCTTATTGCGCTTACGTCCGGCCACTCGGCCAGGCGGAGCGCGACAGCTTCTACGCCGAAGGTCTGGCAGCGGCCGAGCTCTACGGAGCTGTCGGGGCGCCCTGGTGCGAAGCCGCCATGGAGGCGCAGTTCGAGGCGATGCGTCCACGACTCGAGCGCTCCGACGTGCTGGTGGACTTTCTCCGCATCATGCGCCAAGCACCGATCCTCCCCGCGCCGCTGCGCCCACTCCAGCCTCTTCTCGTCCGGGCCGCCATAGCGATCGTACCGAGCTGGTTCCGCAATCGTGTGGGGCTTGGCGGGTCCGCGCCCGAAAGGCCGCTTGTGCGGTTGCTCGGGGCAGCCGCGGGCAAGCTGCGCCTCGACGACAGCCCTCCTGTTCAAGCATCCATTCGCCTCGGGCTCGCGCCCGATCATCTGTGGAAGGCGGCGGCCACCTCCGTCAGCATGCGCTCCTCCTCGCCCGCGTAGCGCTGTGAGAAGTGGAACGGCTCCACCTTGCGAACGCCCGCCGCCCTGGCGATCTCGCCAGCGGCCGTTGTGGTAAGGTGCGCCCGCTGCTGCGCCTGCTCCGCATCCTCGGCGGCGAAGCGGGATTCGATGAACAGGGTGTCGGCTCCTTCGGCAAGCTTTGCGATGGCGGCGCGATTGCGAGGCGTGTCGGCAACGTCGGTTACATAAGCGATTTTCTGCCCCTGGCTGATCGTCACGAGGTCGCGCAGCGTGCCCAGCGGCTCGGCACTTCCGTCCGCCAGCATGATCGGCTGCTCGTCGGGCTTATCCTCGATCACCGCCCGCTTGAGGGCCTGCAGCCATTGTCCGGTCGGCAGCCCCCGCTCGTCCAACCTGTTTTTCCAGACAGTGGCATGTGCGGGCTCCACCACCGCAAATCCGAGGCACGGTCCATGATGATCGAGGATGGCAGCCTCCACTCGAAAGCCGTTTTCCTCGGCGACGATGCCGTACGGGGTCTCGACCTCCTCCTCCTGCTCCCGCTGAAATGCGTTCTTGAACCGGAAGCGCGTGCGCTGGGCTCTGGCGGGCGCGAAGAGTTCATAGACGTCGAAGACGAGGTCGGCGTCGTAGCGGTCGACGAGGTCCCACTCATAGCCCTGGAGTTTGTGGTAGAGGCGGGCCGTGAAGCCCGCGGGCCCCACCATCGTGATCCTTTTCTCCCGCCCCACCGCCACGCGAAGGAGCGAATCGAAGCCGATGAAATGATCGATATGCGTGTGGCTGATAAAGGCGTGGCTGACGCGCAGCAGATCCCGGGCGCTGAGGGGCGTCAAATCGCCCATGTCGAAAAGAAGCGCGCTCCTTTGATGCAGGGTTTCGACGAACAGCGCCGGATCACCGAACCGGCCGTTCACCAGAAAAGGGTGAAGAAGCGGCCGCATTTCAGGCCGGCGACCAGCTGGGACTGAGCTTCTCCAGCAATCGCCAGCCGCCCTCTGCCTGCGGCTCGGCCCACATTTTGCCGAGACGGACAAGCCGCCAAGGGCGCGGAGGCGGCGGAGCGTCGATCAAGGTCGTCTCTCCGTCGAACTCGACGCACACGCCCAGGCTCATGTCGATGCCACATTCGTCGGCAAGCGCACAAACGGGCCGAGCCGTGGTGAGCCATGGCAAAGGGGGCCCCGGGTGGAACAGCATGCCCGAAACCCGAAGACGCGTGGCACCGGAAAGAGAGGCTGCAAAAGCCTGCTGCCGAAGCGCTGCCCGGGCGGCGGACGACTTGCGGCGAGCCGCCGTCGAGCGCCCGAGGCGGATCAGCGGAACCTTTTCAAAAGCCGCCACGATCGGCTCGGCGCTGGCATGCGCGCCGATTTCGACCATCAGATCCGGCTGGACCGCCTTGGCCGTGATCGCCTGCAGACGCGCCCCGAGGCCGATCACGAAACCCGCCGTGTTGACCGCGAACGCTCCCGATCCTGCGGCCTGCGCCGCGAGCGCGGCCGCCGCTCGACGGATGCCGCCAAGATTGCTGGCGCTCGTGCTGCCCAGAAATATGAAGCGCTGGAGTTCTTCGATGCTGCCGAGGCTGGCCGTTCCAGGTGGCCCGAGCATCTTTTGTCCGGGGTCAAGGTCAATGAGGCCGAGCCGCTCCGGGGCAGCTGCGGCAAGCGCTCTGATAAAGCTCGTCTTGCCTGCGTCGGTTGGACCGAGAATGAGAATGCGTTGCCGCTCGGCTGCGGTTTGAAGAGCGCCGCGCCAGTCGTCCGGCAAGTG
>JALYNE010000064.1 GCA_030773375.1 Pseudomonadota bacterium | reverse complement strand
CACAGCGACTTGCCGACATTGACCCCGCGGGCGGCAAGGAAGGTGTTGGCCATGCCGCCCCCGATGATCAGGTGATCGACCTTGGCGACGAGGTTCCGGAGCACGTCGAGCTTGGTGGAGACTTTGGCTCCGCCGACGACGGCCGCAACTGGCCGCTCCGGATCACCCAGCGCCTTTTGAAGGGCACGGAGCTCCGCTTCCATCGACCGCCCGGCATAGGCTGGAAGCATCTGCGCGATTGCCTCCGTCGAGCTGTGGGCACGGTGGGCCGCAGAAAAAGCGTCGTTCACATAGAAGTCGCCGAGGGCTGCGATCGCCCGCGCCAGCTCAGGATCGTTTTTCTCCTCACCTTGGTGGAAGCGGGTGTTTTCCAGGATCGCGACCTCGCCCGCAGCCATGGTGTCGATCGCGGCCTTGGCGCTTTCGCCCTGGCAGTCCTCAATGAAGCGCACCGGCCGACCGAGGACGTCCGAGAAAGCGCCGGCCACCATCGACAGTGACATGTCGGCCCGCCGCTCGCCCTTCGGCCGACCGAAGTGGGCGAGCAGCAGCACGATGGCGCCGCGATCGGCGAGCTCGGTTACCGTCGGCAGCGTGGCACGAACCCGCGTGTCATCGCTAACGGCATTGTCCTGCATCGGAACGTTGAGGTCGACCCGGACAAGCGCGCGCTTGCCGGTGACGTCGCCCAGATCGTCGAGAGTGCGGAACGAGGGCATTGGCTCAGATCAGCCTCGCCATCGCGCCAGCCGTGTCGACCATGCGGTTCGAGAAGCCCCACTCGTTGTCGTACCAGGAAACGACGCGGACCAGTCTTCCTTCGAGGACGGCGGTCTCGAGACTGTCGACGCTCGAGCTGTGCGGATCGTGATTGAAGTCGATGGAGACGAGCGGCTCCGTCACATATTGCAAAATGCCCTTCAGCGGCCCCTCGGCCGCGGCCCTCAGCGCACCGTTCACTTCGTCAAGGCTGGTCTCACGTGCCGGAGTGAAGGTCAGGTCGACGAGGCTCACATTGGGGGTCGGGACGCGGACGGCCGATCCGTCGAGCTTGCCCTTGAGCTCCGGCAGGACTTCGCCAACCGCCCGGGCGGCGCCGGTGGTGGTCGGGATCATCGACATTCCGGCGGCCCGTGCGCGGCGCATATCCTGGTGGATCTGATCGAGGATCTTCTGGTCGTTGGTGTAACTATGGATGGTGGTCATGAGCCCCCGCTCGATGCCGATCGCCTCGTGCAGCACCTTGGCAATGGGAGCGAGGCAGTTGGTCGTGCAGGAGGCGTTCGAGACGATCGTGTGCTCGGCCGTCAGTTTGTCGTCGTTGACGCCGAAGACCACCGTCAGGTCCACGCCTTTGGCAGGCGCGGAAATCAACACTTTTCGTGCGCCTGCATCGAGATGCTTCTGCGCGCTCTGGCGATCAGTGAAGAAGCCGGTGCATTCGAGCGCGAGTTCGATCCCGTTTTCGGCGTGCGGGAGCTTGGCGGGATCGCGCTCGGCGGTGACCTTGATGCGCCGCCCGTCGATGATGAGATCGTTGCCATCGGCGCGAACCTCGCCCGCATAGGCCCCATGCACCGAATCGCGCTTGAACAGGAGCGCGTTCGATTGTGCGTCGGCGAGATCGTTTATGGCGACGAGCTCGAGGCCGCTTTCGGGCTTTGCAAGCAGGGCGCGTGCCACCAACCGGCCGATCCGTCCAAACCCATTGATTGCAACTCTGGTCGGCATGTCATTGATCTCCCTGTTGATCGAGCCCTGCGAGTATCTGCGGCACGATCGCCTCAGCGGTGAAGCCAAAGCGCTTGAAGAGGTCTTCCGCAGGCGCGGAAGCGCCGAACCGATCAAGGCCGATGCGGATGCCGGTCGGCCCGGTGTAGCGTTCCCACCCCATCGTCGTGCCCGCTTCGATCGAAACCCGGAGCAAGCCTTGCGGCAGGATGTCCGCGCGATAGGCCTCGTCCTGCTGGTCGAAGAGCGACCAGCAGGGCATCGAGACGACATCGGCACCAATCCGCTGCCCTTCGAGCGCTTCGGCGGTTTTGACCGCGAGTTCGACTTCGGAGCCGGTCGCAATCAGCACCACGCGGCGCTCTGCGGTTGCGCTTCGCAGGCGATAGGCACCGCGCGCGCAGAGGTTCTCCGTCCGTCCGAGACGAAGCTGAGGCAGGTTCTGCCGGGTGAGCGCGAGGAGCGAGGGGCCGTCTCTTCGCTGGAGCGCCAGCTCCCAGCATTCCGCCGTTTCGACCGCATCAGCCGGTCGGTAGACGGCGAGGTTGGGGATCATCCTCAGGCTCATCAGATGCTCGACAGGCTGGTGGGTCGGCCCATCCTCGCCAAGCCCGATCGAGTCATGCGTCATGACGTAGACGACCCGAACCTGCTGCAGCGCAGACAAGCGGATTGCGGGCCGGCAGTAATCGGAGAAAACAAGGAAGGTGCCGCCATATGGGATGATGCCGCCGTGCAGCGCCATCCCGTTCATCGCTGCGGACATGCCGAATTCGCGGATCCCGTAATAAAGATAACGGCCCGAATAGTCGTCCCGTGTCAAAGGCTTCTGCGCCTTTGTTTTGGTGTTGTTGGAGCCGGTAAGGTCCGCTGAGCCGCCGATCGTGTCGGCAAGAGCCGCGTTGATCGCCTCCAGCGCAAGTTCGGAAGCCTTGCGCGTTGCGACCTTCTGCGGGTTGGCCGCGAGCCAATCGTAATAGTCGCTGAGGCCGGCCCCACTCGGCAGACGGCCCTCCATCCGGCGCTCGAATTCCTCGCGCTGCGGGCTTGCCGAGAGCCGCGCTCGCCACTGCTCGTGCGTGGAGGCGTTGCGGCGACCCGCCTCCCGCCACGCCGCGACGATTTCGTCCGGGATCTCGAACGGTTCGCTGTCCCACACAAGATGCTTGCGTGCGGCGGCGACTTCTTCCGGGCCGAGCGCGGCGCCGTGAGTAGCGGCCGTGCCCATCTTGTTGGGCGCGCCCCAGCCAATGATCGTTCGGCAGTCGATCAGCGAAGGCCGTGGATCGGCGAGTGCTTCATCGATGGCGCGTCGGATGCTGGCAAAGTCATGGCCATCGCAGGCCACGGTGTGCCACCCCGCCGCCCGGTAGCGCGCCGGTATGTCTTCGGAGGTGGAGAGATCGGTAGAACCGTCAATGGTAATCTTGTTGTTGTCCCAAAAGGCGATCAGATGTCCGAGCTGGAGGTGCCCGGCGAGCCCCACCGCCTCGTGATTGACGCCTTCCATGAGATCGCCATCGCCGGCGATGACCCAGGTCCGGTGATTGACCAGATCGTTCCCGAACAGGGCGTTGAGGTGCCGTTCGGCGATCGCCATCCCGACCGCCATCGCGAAGCCCTGTCCGAGTGGCCCCGTGGTCGCTTCCACCGCCTCGAGCAGAAAGTTTTCCGGATGGCCGGCGCAGGGCGAATTGAGCTGGCGAAAGCCCTTCAACTCATCGATCGTCGGACGCGTATAGCCGGTCAGGTGAAGCAGCGAGTAAATCAGCATGGAGCCGTGGCCGGCCGACAAGACGAAGCGATCCCGGTCATGCCAATTGGGATGCTGCGGGTCGTGCTTCAGATAATCAGTGAACAGGATCGTCGCGACGTCCGCCATGCCCATCGGCATTCCCGGGTGGCCGCTGTTGGCGGCCTGAACGGCGTCCATTGAAAGCGCGCGGATTGCGTTGGCGAGCAGTCTCGGTTCGACGGGCATCGGCTTCCTCAAGACGGAGGGCCCCAGGACGGGCGCCGCGGAGACTCGAACGCCCCGCTGCCGAGGCTCTTTAGAGTTGGTGGAGCGGGCGTCAACACCAGCCCCGGCGAGGCTTGCCGCCGCCAACGAGCATGCTTATTCAGGCCGGCATGTCAGACGATCGCGCGATGCAGGCAATCAGCCGGATCGAACGGGCGCTCGCCCGCATCGAGGCGGCCGCTTCAAGGGCGCTCGAGCCCAGCAAGGATGGTGAGGAGCTGCGGCAGCTTCGTGAGGTCCATCAGGCGCTCCGCGGCAAAGTCGAAGGGGCGATTTCCGAAATAGACCGCATGCTTGCGGCGCGGGAAAAGGTGTAGCCATGGCAACCGTGGACGTCGAAATAGGCGCGCGCAGCTACTCGGTGACGTGCCGCGACGGTGACGAGCCGCACCTCCGGCACTTGGCAGCGCTCGTGGATGGCAAGACCAAGGAAGCGGCGTCTGCCCTTGGGAACATGAGCGAAGCGCGGCAGCTGCTGTTCGCCTCGTTGCTGCTTGCTGACGAGCTTCAGGAAGTCCGCAGCGGAGGCGCGGCCCCGGACCCGGATCCCGCTTTGTGCGATGCGCTGGAACGCCTCGCGCAGCGCGTCGAAACGCTCGCGGAGAGACTTGAGAACGGGGCCCAAAATCCCTATATGTCTCAGTGACGGGAACTGCCCGGTACGAGCTTTTGAGAACATCCCTGAGGCGATAAAGACATCCTTGGGGGCTGTCCCTGCCCGGGCCCTGGCCTGGATCACATGGCCCCCACCTGACGTTCAGGCGTCAGAGGATATTCCAGCAACGGCCATGGCGGTCCCGTCACCTTCCGACAAGGCGCAGCTTCGCGCCGATGCGCTGCAGCGGCGGCGCATTTACGCTCGCGCGCTTCTCCCGGAGCTGCGTACGGGCCTCGAAGCCAAGCTCGTCCGCATCGTTCTTCCGCACCTCCTAACCGCGCGCGTCGTGGCGGGTTACCATCCGATGAAGGATGAAATCAGCCCCTACCCGATCCTCGATGCGCTGGGCGAGGCGCAAACCGCTGCTCTGCCGTGGTTCCTCGACCGCGATGCGCGAATGATGTTCCGCGAAGCGCCGGCCAGCGAAGCCGGTCCCTGGGGCGTGCTCCAGCCGCCGGCCGATGCTCAGGCGCTGGCGCCCGATGTGGTTTTGGTTCCCCTCGTTTTCGCCGACCGGCACGGCACGCGCATCGGGCACGGCAAAGGCCACTATGACCGGGCGCTCTCGCATCTGCGCGAAGCGGGTTCCGCCTTCACGATCGGCATCGGCTGGGAAAATCAGATCAGCGATGCGCCCCTGCCCGCCGACCCGTGGGACGTCCCGCTCGACGCGATCGCGACGCCTCGCGAATGGATCGCCTGCCGATGAACAAGCCAACCTGGCGGAAGCCGGCCGGCATCGGCCTCATGCTCCTCATCATCTTTGTTTGGGCGGTTCTGATCGCCAGCGGGGCTGGCCTCATTGCCAGAATGCCGTGGCCGCTCCAGGCGCTCTTCTATGCTGCCGCTGGGATCGCGTGGATCCTGCCGATGAAGCCGCTCCTGCGCTGGATGGAGACGGGACGCTTCAAAGGATCCTCCTGAACGGGTTCGGCTTCCAGGAGCATCTAGACCCGTTCCCGGCTCGATTGAACCGGGAACGGGTCCAGTTTCCTTTGTTTGCCGAGCTTTCCGAGCTGTCAGGTGATTCCACCTGACTTGAAAGCACTCTATTGTTCCCGGAACGAGCGCCACAAGCTTCCGGTAAGCGGCTCCAGGAGGTATTGCAGCGCGGTGCGCTTCCGCACGGGCACGACGACCTCGACAGGCAGGCCGGGGCGCAATTGCCCGCTGCCGAGCGAGCGCCGGACACGGTCCAGCTCCTCGGGCGCGACTTCGATCTCGGTTCGGAAGAATGACTGCCCCGTTCGCTGATCCGTAAAGCTGTCGGCCGAAACGTTTCGTACCCGCCCCTTGAGCAAGGGAAGCGTCTTGTCCTGAACGCTGAGGAAGCGCACCTGAGCCACCTGGCCGGGAAAGAGATCGTCGGCATCATTCGGCGAGACCTGGGCTTGCAAAACGAGCGAGCGGTTCTCCGGAACGATCTCCATGATCGTCTGGCCAGGAGCAAGGACACCGCCGACGGTAAAGGCGCTGAGGCCAACCACCTGCCCGGATGCCGGTGCACGCACTTTCGCCCGGCGCAGCTCTTCCCTTGCGGCGATGAGCTTGGGAAGAACCTCAGCCAGTCTTGCCTGCGTTTCGCGCGATTCGGTTGCGATCGATTCCATCATGGTCCGCCTTAGCGACAGAGCCTGCATGCGCGCCTCGCCCATGCCTTCTGCGGCACGCGCGCTTTCGGCTGTCATTGCAGCCTCATTGCCCCTGAGCTCTGCTTGCGCGCGCTCTAGCGCTCGAACGCGGGTCATTGGAGCGAAACCCTTTTGCTGAAGTTCGCGAATGCCCTTCAGTTCTTCGCTGAGGATGCGGTTCTGTTCGCGCGTGGTATCGCGCTGCTGATTGTAACCGCTTTGCTGTTCCGCGAGCTGACGCGAGCGCTGGCCGAGCACCGATTCCTGGGCCGATAAAGCGGCCGAGCGCGCCTGGAGTTGCGCGACCTGCAGCCTCATGGCGTCCTCCGCCAGCCGGCGATCCTCCGCTGAAAGGCTCCCAAATTCGGGAGGCGGCACAAACGGAGTGCCCGCTCGCTCTGCGTTGAGCCTGGCTCGCTGCGCAAGGAGCGTGAGGTAATCGCTGGTCAAGGCGCGTTCGGTGGCGCGAAGGTCCGGCGCCGCCATTTCGACAAGCACCTGCCCCTGACGAACCCGGTCGCCTTCCTTCACGTGGATCGCCGTCACGACCCCGCCTTCGCGATGCTGCACCGCCTGCCTGTTGCCCGACACTGCGATCGCACCAGTCGCGTAAACGCCGGAATCGAGAGGCGCGAACGCAGCCCAGCCGAGAAGAACCACGAAGAACAAGAAAGCGATCGCGCCGCCGATCTTCATCTCCCGCCGTGGATCGTCTTCCTTGCCTTCGGGAAGCATGAGCGTCGGACTCGTCGGCCGCGTCATCATGTTCATGCTGCAGAATCCTTTCTTGCCGGCGCTGCGAGCCGCGCCAGCACGTCCTGCTTGGGGCCGAGCAGTTGGGGCTTGCCTTCGCTCAGCACCAGCAGGCGATCTGCGGAGCGGAGGATCGCCTGCCGATGGGCTATAACGATCACGCAGGCCCCGCGCGCGCGGCAGGCCTCGATTGCATTGGTCAGAGCCGCTTCGCCTTCGGCATCGAGAAACGCGTTCGGCTCGTCCAGCACGATCAGTGTCGGATCGCCATAAAGCGCCCGCGCCAGCGCGATACGCTGCGCCTGCCCCGCCGAAAGCGAGCCGCTCGGCCCGCTGAGCACCGTGTCATAGCCTGACGGCAGCCGAAGGATCAGCTCGTGAGCACCCACCAGTTGGGCGGCTGCGACCGTTTTTCGGTCAACGGCTTCGACGTCTTCGCCGCGCCAGCTCGCAAAACGAGAAATGTTGTCCTTCACCGTACCTTCGAAGAGGCTCGGTTCCTGCGGCATGTAGCCGATGTGCCGCGCAAGCTCGTCGCTGTCCCAATCGGCAAACCGCGCACCGTCGATGCGCACCGACCCGAGCTCGGGCCGGATGACACCTGCGATCACCTTGCCGAGGGTCGTTTTTCCGGAGCCACTTGGACCGACAATTCCCAGGATCTCGCCCGGGCTTGCGCGGAAGGTCACACCCGCAAGGATCGGGCGGGGCGAACTCGGCACCCGAACGGCAACTTGCTCGAGCTCGAGATGGCCCTTGGGATCCGGCAGCAGCGTTCGAGGCTGCTCGTTCTCCTCGGTTGCGCTGAAGAGTTCTGCGACATTGGCGAGAGCCGAGCGTGCAGAGCTGAGGTTTGCCCAGCCGCCCACCAGAGCTTCCACCGGCTGGAGAGCGCGGCCGAGGAGGATGGAGGCCGCTATGATCGCGCCCGCCGAGATGTCGCCGTTGATGGCGAGAAGCGCGCCGAGACCCAAGGCCGCCGACTGGACGAACAACCGGAAGAAGCGGATGGTCGCCGAGTACTGACCGCCGATGAACTGCGCGCTCAGCATCTCCTTGAGGCCGAGGGAGCGTTGGCCCAACTGACGATTCACCATGGCATCGCTCATGCCAAGGGCGCGGATCGTTCCACCGTGAAATGCGGCCGTCTGCTGAGCCGCGTATGCGGCGGCCAGCGACCGGTTGGCATGCTCCACACGCGCCCGAGTAACCTTCTCGTTTCGAAAGGCGAGGAACATGAGCACGATCGTGGAAAAGACTGCGAGCACGCCCAGCCAGAAATGCAAAAGAAAGCACACAAGGATGAATATGGGTGCCCATGGCGCGTCCAGGAGAGCCGCGGCCGTGGGTGTACTGATCGTTTGCCGCACCGTGTCGAAGTCGCGCATGGCTTGCACGCTCATCGATGGCTGGTTGCTCGACATGACCCGCCGGAGGATTTGCGGCGCAAGGATCCGGTCGAGGCGGATGCCGGCCCTTGCGAGCAGTCGCTGCCGAATGGCGTCCAGCGCCGAAAGCGTAAGCAGCGCCACAGCGAGCGCGATGGTAACGTAAAACAATGTCATCTTGCCGCCGGTGGCGAGCACGCGGTCATAGACTTGAAGCATGTAAATGGCAGGTGCCAGGAACAGCAGGTTGAGCAGGAAGCTGAACCAGACGGCCGTTATGAAATGAGGGCGGCAGGACCGGAATGCGTCAGCCAGCGCGGGCGGAAGAGTGATACCTGCAACTTTCATCTTGTCACATCCGCCGCCCGGCACGGGCTGCTAAAGCTGGTGTTCGTGATCGCATTCGATCCGGTTACACCGAATGGATCGGGAAGTCTGCTGTTCGATCGGCGCTGTCGTCAGCGCCCACATCCGAAGGCTGGCCCCAACCGCCAATTGTCCTACTTGGTGCCTGCGGAAGTGGCTCGCCGGATGAAGGATCCGGCCGCCACAGCTCTCAGAAGCACGAGCCGATAATCCTGTGTGACGCGCGGGCTCGCCCACCCTGTGCTTGGCCAGTCTGACATCAGCTTCTGCAGCCTCTCGGTATCGAGGATGCTGCTCGCCAGCGGACAGGCTGAGATCGACTCGACCTCCCGTTGAAGGTTCTCACGGACAGCCGCAAGACCCTCGTACCAGTCGGCGGCTTGGTACCCTTTGCGCGTTTCGCGAAGGGCAGCATCGGCCATTCTGTCGGTCATGGCGCTCCGGGCGATCGAGCGAGTGACGCCATTCACAAGATTTTGTTCGTCGGGGATGGCCAGGCAGAACTCGATCAGGTCCCGGTCCGCAGTCGGATCCCGCGTGTCGACACCCCACCCTCCGAGCGCTCCCTTGTTGTAATTGCCATAGTCGACGCCTTTCAGCAGCCAAAGACGAGCGGCCAGGCTGTCCGACACCGGTCGGAAGCTCAGGTCCATGCCTCCAGCCTTGGCTCGCTGAGCAAGCTTCAGCTCCTGCACCGCCCCGGCTCGAAGCGCCGTATATTCGCTGATATCGCCGTACCGCCCTCGAAGCCGTTGCACCAGTTTCCAGAATGGGTCGGGCAAGGACGGGCCAAGCGCCTGAGCAGCTATCGTTCCGAGGCGCATCCCGTTGCGATGAAGAGCACGACTTTCCTGCGCCAGCCGGCCGATCTGGCCGCCACGCAAGAGCTTCGAAAGGAGTGGCATTCCAGAATAGCTGAAGCCAGCGTTGCCGCGTGCTCCCGTCAGGAGGATGTTGGTTCCGCAGGCCTGCGCACCCGCATAGATGGCTTCCAGCCAGACGAGGTTCACGGGGTTGAGAACAGGTCGGTCATAAAGATCGAAGCCTCTGGCCAGGACCTCGAGCGGCGAGCCGGAACCGGCCCGGATGACCACATGTTCGATGTTTGGGTACCTTCCGGCCGTTGCGGCAGCGAGCGTCGTTTCGTCCGATATGCTGTTCCCCGACGGCGGGTCGAAATGCTCACGCGGAGCGGATGTGAACGCCACTATCTTCTGTTCGCGCATCCCGGCGAGCCTTGCGGCAGTTGCTGCCACGGCCCCGCTGTCCAGTCCTCCGCTCAGATGAACGGCGACTTTGTCTCTCGTTCTCCGAAGTCGCGCCGCAACTGCCGCGTCGAACCTCGACCGAACGGCTTCGACATAGTCGGCCGTTTTCTTGAGAAGCACCGGGCGGCTTGGGGGCTGCCAATATCGGTGCATCTGCAAACCGCTTGCAGTCACAATGAGGAAGTGGCCGGGAGCGACTTTTCTGATGCCTTCGAAAAAGGTGTTTTCGCCATCTTCCGGCATCAAAGCCACAAAATCAGCCACTGCCTTCAGGTCCGGAGCACGGTCGATCTCGGGGAGGGCGTGAAGCCCCTTCGGCATGGAGGCAAAGCTGAAAAAGCCGTTCTCGCGCCGATGGTAGTAAAGTGGCCTCTGCCCAAGAAAGTCCCGGGCAAGCAAAAGCCGTCGCTTCTGTCCGTCCCAATAGCCGAAGGCGAAGTCTCCTCGGAGGCGATCGACAGCTTCTTCTTCCCATCGCATCAATGCACGAAAAAGAATGGCGGCATCGGAGAGCGCGCCGATCTCCGGGGGGGCCAAGCCCAGTCCCCTTCCAATCTCGTTTCGGTTGTCCAGTCTGACGTCTGCACAGAGGATGCGCTCGCCGAGGCCGTCCATCGCCAGCGGAGCGCCATATCGGTCCTCGGGAAGAAGCTTAAACAGCTTGCAGCCGATGGCGATGCGGCCGCTCGAAACCAGCGCGGCGTCCTCGGTCCCGTACATCTGCTGGGCAGCCAGCATGGACCGGCACTTGCCGACAGGATCCCTGCTCCCTCCCAAGTCCCACCAACCAGCGAGTGCAGTCATCTGATACTCTTCATTTGTTCGGGTGGATGCGAGCCGTCGGTCGAAACGGGTCTGCCGGCTCGTGCGGCTAATATTCCTATTTGTCGAGGCTAGCCTGCAAAGAGCTTTTTTTGATCATGGATCGTCCGGCGGCTCCATCGGTTACCTACGCCAGACCGCATTGACAGGCCAATGCTTCCTCGACACGGTGCCGGGGAAGGCCGAGCCCAAGGGAGATCAGTAGTGGCTTCAGAAAAAAAGAAACCTGGTGACGACCAGCCGGTGACGCGCTTGGAGGTAGCTTCGCCGGACCTGGACGGCCGGCGCGGCTGGCTGACGCCGGCCATGAACAAGATAAAGGCTGGTTCAGCTGAACTCACGGTCGGCACGCGCGACGACGGCGTCGACCTATCCTAAGGACTTGATGCTCAGAGGGATCTCCCCTCGGAGCACCTGAAGCCTATCGCCCGGCGCTGGCACAGACCTGAGGGCACCCTTAGAAGATGAAGCTGCTATCCGTGAGCGGGTCAGGTCCCTTGACGGTCAGGTTGATCAGGAAGTCGGCGGTGCCGTCTCCGTTCACGTCACCCTCAACGCGCCAGAGGCCTGTTCCCCCGTCAAAGCTGTAGCGCAGTTCGCCGGCAGCCTTGCTGAAGGCAGCGTTCCCGATCGAGGTGAAAGCCTGATTGCCGTCCAGGCCGCTGTTGGCATCGATGAACGACAGGTCGATCTTGTCGAGATCGGCGGTAAAGTCGATCACCCGATCGGGAGCCGATACAGTGGAATCGAGGATGTCGCGGAACTGGAAGATGTCCGCGCCTCCGCCGCCGGTGAGAGTGTCGCTACCAGCGCCTGCGTAGATGAGGTCGTCGCCGGCGCCGCCCTTGAGCGTGTCGGATCCGGCACCGCCGAAGAGAGTGAGCCTGCCTGCGGTCACAGCGCTGGCATCGAACGACAACGACTGACCGCTCCCAAGCGAGCTGCCGTTGACGACGAGCCTTGCTCCCGCGGCGATGTTGCCGTCCCTCAGCACCACGCTGTACGACGGCAAGGCACTGGGATCACTCGCAAAGCG
>JALYNE010000063.1 GCA_030773375.1 Pseudomonadota bacterium | reverse complement strand
GCCCGGGCCAGCGCTGCGAAGGCGCGGCCGACGCCATGCGCGTCTTGCGGAGTGAGCGTGCGGCCCACGACGCCCCTCAAATCATAAGCGCGGCGCAGTGCGGGATTGATCGCTGGGCGCTGGATTGGATCCATGGCTGCGGTTAGACGCAATGGTCGCAACTGTGTCCAGCTCACGAGGCAAGGAAAATGTCGGCAGCGCTTATTCGGGTCGGCATCGGAGGCTGGGACTATGAGCCCTGGCGAGGCACTTTCTACCCGCTCGGCCTGCCAAAGGCCAAGCAGCTCGAATATGCGGCGAGCCGCCTCAGCGCGATCGAGATCAACGCCACTTACTACAAGCTGCAGAAGCCGGAGCTCTTCGCCGGCTGGGCCACGGCTGCCCCGGAAGGCTTCAAGTTCACCATCAAAGGGTCACGCTTCTGCAGCAACCGCCGCGTCCTTAGCGAAAGCGGTGAAGCGCTGGAGCGCTTTTGCGGCCAGGGCTTTACCGAGCTCGGCGACAAGCTCGGGCCGATCCTCTGGCAGTTCATGGCGACCAAGAAGTTCGATCCCGAAGATTTCCGCGCCTTCCTCGCTTTGCTGCCGAGGGAGCGTAGCGGCGTCAGCCTCCGCCATGCGGTGGAGGTCCGGCACGAAAGCTTTCGCGATCCCGCTTTTGTTGCGATGGCCCGTGCGGCCGGCGTTGCCATCGTGTTCGGCCATTCCGATGATTATCCGTGCTTCGCCGATCTCAGCGGCGACTTCGTTTATGCTCGCCTCCAATGCGCGCGCGAAGAGGAGCCGACCGGCTATTCGCCGGACGCGCTTGGCCGCTGGGCAGAAATAGCGCGGGCCTGGTCCGCGGGCGAAAGCCCGAACGGGCTGCCCTACATTGCGGAACCCGCGTCCACCGAGCCCCGCGAGACCTACATCTTCATGATCAACGGCGCGAAGCTTCGCGCGCCGGCCGCTGCGCTCGCGCTGATGGAGCGGCTATGAACCCGCTCTTTGCGCGGCTCCCCACCTCCATCTTCGCGCATATGTCGGCGCTCGCTGCAGAGCACGACGCGATCAATCTTGGCCAGGGCTTTCCCGACTTCGGTTGGCCGGACGACGTGGTTGCCAAAGCTGCCGAGGCGCTCACCCAAGGCTCCAACCAATATGCGCCGATGCGGGGGCTGCCCGAGCTGCGCAACGCCATCGCCAGCCATTATCGGCATCATCAATCGCTCGATCTCAATCAGGACTGGGTTACGGTAACCTCCGGCGCCACGGAAGCGCTTGCCGCCGCGATCACCGCTTTGGTGACGCCCGGCGACGAGGTCGTGCTGTTTCAGCCGCTATATGATGCTTATCTCCCGCTCGTGGTGCGTGCAGGCGGCGTGCCGCGCCTCGTGCGTCTCCAACCGCCTGGCTGGCGGATCACCGCCGAAGTGCTGGATGAGGCATTTTCAGGCCGCCCCCGTCTTGTCATCTTCAACAACCCGCACAACCCGACCGCGCGTGTGTTCAGTGGAGCCGAGCAGCGTCTCATTGCCGAACGCTGCGTTCGCCACGATTGCGTATTGCTGACCGACGAGGTGTGGGAGCATGTGGTCTTCGACGGCGCCGGCTATCAGCCGATGTCGGCCTTTCCGGGGATGGCGGAGCGCACTGTGAAGGTCGGCTCGGCGGGCAAGATCTTCTCGCTCACCGGCTGGAAGGTGGGCTGGATCGTCGCTCCGCCCGAGCTCGGCGACCCCATTTCAAAGGCGCATCAATATGTCGCTTATGCGACCCCGCCCAACCTCCAGGCGGCGGTTGCATACGGGCTTGCCAAGGAGGAAAGCTATTATGCGGCCATGCGGGCCGATTTCGCCAGCGCGCGCAATGCCCTGACTGCCTGGCTGCTGGAAGCGGGTTTCGTTCCTCTGGCTTCCGAGGGGACCTACTTCCTCTCCGTCGACCTCACCGCGTCCGGCATCGAGGTGGACGACGTCACCTTCTGCGAACGCGCGGTCCGCGAGACGGGCGTCGCCGCCATCCCGGTTTCTTCCTTCTACGCTGAGAATGCGGTCGCCAATGTCGTCCGGCTTTGCTTCGCCAAGCAGCCGGAAACCCTCGCGCTCGGCGTCGAGCGGATGCGGGCTGCCAAGGCGCTGTTCAGCAGCTAAAGGAGCGTCATGATCGCACCGTTCGATTCTGCCCAAGAAGCGCGCGCGCTGCTCGAGCGGCTGGGCATAGACGCTTCCTCAGGCGACCTCGATAGCCGCTCTCCGATCGACGGCCGGGTGATCGGCTGCGTTGAGGCCGCCTCCGCCAGCGATGTCGCCGATGCGGTGGTGCGCGCGCAGGAGGCCTTCGTCCGCTGGCGCAACGTGCCGCCACCGCGGCGGGGAGAGCTCGTTCGGTTGTTCGGGGACGTGCTCCGGGCTGAAAAGGACGCGCTCGGCCGCCTCGTCAGCCTCGAGGCGGGCAAGATCCTCCAGGAGGGGTTGGGCGAGGTCCAGGAGATGATCGACATCTGTGACTTCGCGGTCGGCCTGTCACGGCAGCTCTACGGCCTTACGATCGCGACCGAGCGGCCCGGCCACCGGATGATGGAGACATGGCACCCGCTCGGTGTGGTCGGGATCATTTCCGCGTTCAACTTTCCCGTAGCCGTTTGGGCGTGGAATGCGTGCCTCGCTTTTGTCTGCGGGGACGCAGTCGTCTGGAAACCCTCTGAAAAGACGCCGCTCACGGCTGTCGCCGTGCAGGCTTTGTTTGCGCGCGCGATGCAGCGTTTCGGCGACGCGCCCAAGCATCTCTCCGCGATCGTTCAGGGCGGCCGCGAGACGGGCGAGGCTCTGGTCGACAACCGCCAGGTTGCGCTCGTTTCCGCAACCGGATCGACGCGAATGGGCCGTGAAGTGGCGCCCCGTGTCGCGGCACGCTTCGGACGGTCGCTGCTCGAGCTTGGCGGCAATAACGGCATGGTGGTCGCGCCCACGGCCGATCTCCCGCTCGCGGAGCGTGGCATCACCTTCGCCGCCGTCGGCACCGCCGGCCAGCGCTGCACGACGCTGCGCCGTTTGTTCGTCCATGACCAAGTTTACGATCGGATCGTGCCCCGGCTGAAGCAGATCTGGGCAGGAGTTCCCGTCGGCAATCCGCTCGATGAGGGCGTGCTGGTGGGGCCGCTGATCGACGGGATGGGCTTCGCGGCGATGCAAGCGGCGCTGGAAGAGGCGCGGGGGCAGGGCGGCGGGGTCGCCGGCGGCGAGCGGCTTTTTGCCGACGATGCTCCGGAAGCGCATTACGTCCGCCCCGCCATCGCCGAAATGCCGGGCCAGACCCCCGTCACGCTCCGCGAAACCTTCGCGCCGATCCTCTACGTGATGCGTTACGCTCGCTTCGAAGAAGTGATCGAACTGCACAATGCGGCGCCTCAGGGGCTCTCCTCTTCGATCTTCACCAATGACCTGAGGGAAGCGGAGCTGTTTCTTTCCGCCGCGGGATCGGACTGCGGCATCGTCAACGTCAACATTGGCCCTTCAGGCGCGGAAATCGGCGGCGCGTTCGGCGGCGAAAAAGAGACGGGCGGGGGGCGCGAAAGCGGATCGGATGCCTGGCGCAATTACATGCGCCGCGCCACCAACACGATCAACTACAGCCGGGAGCTGCCGCTCGCCCAGGGCATCAACTTCGCGATGCCTTGACCCACCTCATGTCCAGGATCGCGATACTCACTCCCGCCGAAGGGACAACGGAGCATTATGGGCGCTGGCCGGAGGTCATGGCGCGCAATTCCCAGCTGCTGCGGCGGGCAGGGCATCATCACTCCCCACCAGCCCGATCGCGCGGAGATGGCGGCTGCGGCGAGCGTCCTTGCCGCGATCGATGGAAAGCTGCTCTAGACCCGTTCCCGGTTAGATTGAACCGGGAACGGCTCCAGTTTCCTTTGTTTGCCGTGCTTTCCGAGCCGTCAGGTGATTCCACCTGACTTGAAAGCACTCTAAGCGCGGGTCGACCTGGTCCGCGTCGACGGGCGGCCCGATCTTATCGAGATCGAGCTCATCGAACCGGATCTTTATTTCGCTTTCGACGCGAAAGGCGGTGCCGCTTTCGCCGATGCGCTGAAGGAACTGATCGGGGCCTGATCGCTTATCCGTCGCGAATGGGCCACATCGTTCTTCTCGGCGACTCGATCTTCGACAACGGCGTTTACGTGCCCGGCGCGCCCGATGTCATAAAGCAGCTCCGAGCGGTTCTGCCGGACGGCTGGTCGGCAACGCTTTGCGCAGTGGACGGGGCGGTGACCCGCAGCGTTCCAGCGCAACTCGCCCGCGTGCCGGACGGTGCAACCCATCTCGTCCTCAGTATCGGTGGCAACGACGCGCTGGGGGAGTCTTATCTCCTGAGCGCGCCAGCTCGAACGGTGGGGGAGGCGGTGCTGATGCTGGCGCAAGCGCAAGAGCGGTTCGCGCGCAGCTACGAGGACATGCTCCAGAGCGTGCTCGGAATGGGCCTGCCCACGGCGGTCTGCACGATCTACGACACACCGTCCTCCGCGTCCAACCAGCGCGTCATCCGGAGCGCGCTCGCTTTGTTCAACGACATGATCACCCGCGCTGCTTTCAGCCGAGGCTTGCCCCTCATCGACCTTCGCCTCATCTGCAGCGAGGACGAGGATTATGCGAACCCCATCGAACCTTCGGCCAAAGGGGGTGCGAAAATGGCGGCGGCGATCGCGAGCCTCGTAACGGGTGGCGACGAAACGCAGCCGAGGTCAGTTGTCGTATCGCGTTAGGCTCTCCGTCGAGCTGCGGTCGCTGGCTGTGCTCAGGCCTATCACCCGCTCGTCGAGCGGAGTGGGGTTCAAGCACGATTCCGCGCCGCGCGCGTGCTCGACTGCGCACCGTTTCCCGAACAGCGGGCAATGCGCCATCGTCTCGTCGAACGCTTCCGGTTGCATTGGCACCCGGGGGCTGCCTGTGACCGGCAACAGACGGTCCGCTTCCTGTTTGATCGAGCTGAAAAGCGGACTTCAGACTGTCGCCCCGGCCACGTCTACTTCGGGTGGAAGTGGACATTGGCAACAGCGCTCCGCAATCGCGCCTGTGCTGGCTGAATTTCGAAGGACCCAGGCTTCGCGTTCAATCATCCGACGGCAGAGGGTAACCTGTAACGCCCGCGCGAGCAGGCAAACGGCTCGCACGCCAGCCCACACGACGACGACAGCACGTGCGGCAGCCTAAGCTTGCCTCGGCGGCGACCCGGCGCCAAGGCTCGCGGATGACGTACGACATCGATCGCATCCGCGCTAACTTCCCGGCCCTTCAGCGAGAGTTGAACGATCATCCGATCATCTTCTTCGACAATCCCGCCGGGACGCAGGTCCCGCGCTCCGTGGTCGAGCGGATGAACGAGGCCATGTTCTACAAGAACGCCAACCTCGGCGGGTCGTTCGCGACCTCCACGGCGGCGCAGCAGCTGGTCGACGAGGCGCATCGCGCGGGCGAGCTGTTCGTAAACGCGCCGCACTCCGGAGAAGTGTTCTTCGGCCAGAGCATGACGACGCTGACCTTCGGCATGTCGCGGACCATTTGCGCCGATTTCGCACCCGGCGACGAAATCATCCTCACCCGGATGGATCATGACGCGAACATTGCGCCTTGGCTGCTGGCCGCCGAAGATCGCGGGCTGGTTGTCCGTTGGCTCGACTTTTCCGAAGAGACCTTCGAGTTTGATCTTGAGGACCTCAGCCGCTTAGTGACCGACCGGACGCGCCTGATCGCGTTCAATTACGCGAGCAACGTCACCGGCACGATCAACGATGTGGCAGCAGCCGCGCGTATCGCTCGCGACTGCGGGGCCCAGTTGTTCGTTGACGCGGTGCAGTATGCGCCGCACGGCCTGGTCGATGTCGCGGCGCTGGGCTGCGACTATCTCGTCTGCTCCGCCTACAAGTTCTTCGGGCCGCACTACGCCATGCTGTGGGGTCGCCGCGACCGGCTGCAGGCTCTCCGCGCATACAAAGTCCGCGCCGTCTCCGACGAGCTTCCCGGCCGCTTCACGACCGGAACCACCAATCGGGAGCAACTCGCAGGCGTGCGCGGGGCGATCGACTATCTCGCTGAACTCGGAGACAGCTACGGCCGACCTCAAGGAGCGGATCTGCGTTCGCGGCTTGCGGCCGGATACGAGGCGACGAAGTCATATGAGGATGGGCTCACCCAGCGGCTGATCGAGGGGCTACTCACGATCCGCGGCGTACGAGTACTGGGCATCACGGATCGCGCCAACTTCTCGCGGCGCGTGTCGACAGTCAGCTTTGTTGCCGACGGCATTTCTGCGCCAAAGATCGCATCGGCCTTGTCGCGCGCGGGCATCCAGGTGTGGGACGGGCACAATTACGCGATCGAGATCTATCGCAAGCTGGGCTTGCTTGAAGCCGGTGGCGTCCGCATCGGGCCAGTTCACTACAACACGATCGAAGAGGTTGACCGCACCCTCGAGCGGCTAGAGCAGGTGATTCGCAGCTGAGCGGCTCCGCTTGGCTGCACTCTCTGGCCGCCAGATAGCTGGCATGGACCGCACCCCGGCCGGCGGCTCCAAACGGCTCCGCTTTGACGCTTGGCTGCTCCTGGAGTGCAGAACCCAATGTCGAGAATAAGTCGGAAGCGGACATAGCTCACCAGCCCCGCTCGAACCTGACGCACCCGAACGTCCGCTTCATTTCAAAAGCTGACTTCTTCAACATTGGGTAACGGTCTGGCTGCTCTTCGATGGATTCGATAATCTCGGCTCCGCAGTAGAAGAGGAGACGGAGAATGGACTATTTTGCTGGCTTGGACGTGTCGCTGGAGAAAACGCACATCTGCGTCCTCGATCGCGACGGAGCAGTGGTGCATCAGGCCACTGCACCCTCGACGCCGGAGGCGATCTCAGGCAAAAGACCGGCTTTGCTGGTGGGGCTCGCTCCAGCTTGCCGACACGGCAAGTTGGGGGCTCCGCGAACTTGAGGCTCTGGAGCCCTAACTGAATATGGCTCCAAGCAGGGAGCCGATTGCAAAACCGGCATAGGTCCCCGAAGCGGTGCCTAAGGTTCCAGCCAGCAGCCCCGGAAGCAGCAGATCCTCCCGCCCACGCACTTCCGCCAGAGCAACGGCAGAAGTCGCGCCGCCAATGTTTGCGGAGGATGCGATAGCGACCAGATCAGGGTCGTATTTCAGTATCGCACCTCCACCGAACAACACGATAGAATGCACCAGGAAAATGATTGCGATAAAGCCAATCAACACAGCTCCCATAGCGCCCCAGGTGAGAAGCGCGCTAAGATCAGCGCTCGCCCCCACGGCCGCTAGGAACAGGTAGAGCCCGAACAATCCCAGCGGACGGGATAGGGAAAGCCGCGCGACCGAACGCAGTTGGGCAGCGAGCAGCGCCAGCGTGGTCAGGATGAGAATGAGTGGAACATCCGCACCTAAGAACGCTGCAATCCCCCGTGAGACCACCAGTGCGGCCGCCGCGGCCGCGATTGGCAGTGCAACGGCCATCATCCCCTCGAGCGGCGGCGGCGGCGGGTCTGCTGCCTCGGCTGCGAAAGCCTTGGGCGGGAAGCGTCTACTTCTCCCCAACAAGGGAGGAATCGCTATAGTGGCAAGTATCCAGGCGGCGCTCATCACGTTATCGACCACCACCATAGCGGTGAACAGACCCGCATTTCTCACGACACCATATTCGATGGCGAGCAGGTTGAAGTTTGCACTCCCGCCTATGTAGGTGCCGGTAAGCATCGCCCCCGCGCCGGCAAAATGCTCGCCGAGCATGGCTCGAGCATTAGGCAGTAGCGCAGAGGCGGCCAAAACTCCCAGCATGGTTCCTACCGCCCCCAACGCGAATGCAAACAACATGGGGGTGCCCGCTTGCTTCACCGCGCGCAGATTGACCTCCAGCAATATCAGGAAGATCGCCCCGAGCGTCACCTCAGTGAAAATAGGATCATAAAGCCTTGGCATCTCGTTGAGCGTCGGAATGATGCCGAGGTTCGCCAGCGTCGCCCCAATCAGGATCGCAATGAGCGCACCCCCAACGGTGCGAAGATAGGGCAGCCGACCCAGCCACACGGAGAGCGCCACCGCAACCAGCAGGACTGCCAAAACCGCGACGGGATCCGCTACGAGCATCCCGATCTCCTCAGTTGAGCAGGGTCATTCTGCAGCCTGTGCTGGTGCCCAGCCAAGCACGGCCTTGATTTCGAGGAACTCCCGAAAGCCGTGGTCACCCCATTCGCGGCCGTTTCCCGACTGTTTGTAGCCGCCGAAGGGAGCGGTCATGTCCCCACCGGAACCATTGAGGTGCACCCGACCGGCGCGCAGCTGGCGGGCTACCCTTTTCGCGTGTTCCGGCTCTCCCTGCACATAGGCCGCGAGACCGTAGGCGGTGTCGTTTGCAATCGTGATCGCCTGGTCTTCGCTCTCATATGCCATCATCGCGAGCACGGGACCGAAGATTTCCTCACGCGCGATGGCCATGTCCTTTGTCACGTCGGCAAAGACGGTCGGCTTCACATAATAGCCGGTTTCCAGCCCTTCCGGCTTGCCGGGCCCCCCTGCAACCAAAGTCGCCCCTTCGTCGATCCCAGACTGGATGAGGGCCTGGATCCTGTTCCACTGCGTTTTGCTGATCACGGGTCCAATCTTGGCATTTCCGTCCGGTCTGCCGACGGTGACGCTTTCAGCCGCCATCTTCGCGATCACCTTCGCGTCGTCCAGGCGCGCAGCGGGCACAAGCATACGGCTGGGTGCGTTGCACGACTGGCCGCTGTTGTTCATCATCTGAAGCACACCGCTGCTGACCGCCGCCTCCAAATCGGCGTCTTCCAGGATGATGTTGGGCGACTTACCACCTAGCTCCTGCGCGACCCGCTTGACTGTGGGCGCGGCGTTTCTCGCGACCTCAACCCCGGCGCGGGTCGAACCGGTGAAGCTCACCATGTCGACGTCCGGGTGGGAGGAGAGCGCCACGCCGACGCTCGGTCCATCGCCGTTGACGAGGTTGAACACGCCTGCCGGGACTCCTGCGGCGTGCAGGACCTCGGTCCACAAATAGGCCGAGAAAGGCGCTATTTCCGAAGGCTTGAGTACCATCGTGCAGCCGGTCGCAAGCGCCGGCACGACCTTGCATGCGATCTGGTTGATCGGCCAGTTCCACGGCGTGATGAGCGCGCACACGCCGATCGGCTCCTGCGTGATCAGAGTGGTCCCCCGCACCTCGTCGAACTGATAGTTCCGGAGCACTTCGATGCCGGTCTGAAGGTGCGCAATGGCGCTTCCGGCCTGCGCCTGCTGCGCCAGCCAGCAGGGTGCACCCATCTCTTCGGTAATCGCCGCTGCGATTTCGCTGTAGCGCTTCTTATATTCCGAGATGATGTTTTGCAGCAGCTCGATCCGATCGGCGCGGTTGATCGCGGAAAAGCTGGCAAAAGCGCGACGCGCTGCGGCAACCGCCGCGTCGACGTCTTGCGCAGAGCCAAGGCTGATGCGCCCGGCCGGCCGTTCTGCAGCAGGATCGATGACCTCCAGGGGCTGCGCTACGGCGGGATCGACCCAGACGCCGCCAATATAGAATTTGAGATAGTCTCGCATGGACGCTCCTTTTTGTGCGCTATCCCGTTCCGGAGCGGCAGGTGCAAGCCCCGCCACAGTTCAACACCCTAGAATTTCGCGCGTGTGAGGGAGACCCCATCTAGGGGGATCTCAAGCCGGGGGGTAGCGAGAATGTCCTGTGTGGATGGCTCCCGCGTTGCAAGGGGCGATTTGTTCGGGGTGGCCAGCGGACCTTTCCTTTGGAACCGAAAGCGCTGCGGGAGCTTATCCCTGATCCACAAGGGAAATTTCTCCCACAACCAGTGCTCCGGGTTGGCAGGAAGCGAAAAGCCATGGTGAAAAGCTTGAAGGAATGGGCGGAAACCGACGTCGCCCGCGTCAAGGACAGGTCCCTGAAGTGGCTTTCGGAAGAGTATTTCTTCCGCGATCCGAGCCGGCCCGTTTTTTCCGACACGGATTTCATGTTCTCACCGGCGGACGGGATCATCGTCTACCAGCGGGAGGTCGAGCCCGGCGACTGCATCGTGGACATCAAGGGCAAGTCCTATTCACTGCGCGGGGCGATGCAGGACGATGCCTTCGGCGAGCCGTGCCTCGTGATCGGCATCTTCATGACGATGTACGATGTCCACATCAACCGCATCCCCTTTCCCGGACAGCTTTCGTACAGGCTGCTGGAGCCGATCGCGAGCTTCAATGCGCCGATGCTGGCTCTGGAGCAGGCACTGATCGACGACGTCACCGTGGACTGCGCCGATGCAGGTTATCTCCACAGCAACCAGCGGATGCTGAACCGGATCTACTCCCCGTTCCTCGGCCAGCATTATTACATCCTTCAGATCGCCGATTACGACGTGAACTGCATCACGCCGTTCCATTTGGGCCAGAACGTCCCGATCGGCCAGAACAGGCGCTTTTCGCAGATCCGCTTCGGCTCGCAGGTGGACCTGATCGTACCGCTTTCCGAGCGCTGGCGGTTCGAGCCGTTGCAGGAGATCAGCGCTCACGTGGAAGCCGGGATCGACCCGCTCATCAAGATCAGCAGGAAGAACTAGGCATGAAGACAATCACCGGCCCCTCAGCGCGAACGGAGACCCGAATGGACCTGATCACCACCGACCGCCGTGCGGGCGATACGGCACCGCTCGAGCGCCGGGTCGCCGAAGCCGCCCATTCCAAGCCGGCCCCGCATTCCCCCGAAGCCGCCGAGCCCGACAACAGCAACCCCGGCACGCTCGACACGCCGGCTTTCCTGATGAACGTTCCATTCTCCTACACGGCCGAGCAGCCCAACAATGCGTGGATGGATGACCTGGACCATGAGGCGCGCCAGGTGAACCGGACGAAGGCGCTGGCGCAATTCGGCCAAGTCTATCAGCATTTGGCGGCCGATGCATTGGTGTTCCTGCTGCCGACGCCAAGGAACTGTGTGCTCCAGGACCTGGTGTTCACGGCCAATCTGGGGATCGTGCTGGAGCACCTGCCCAAGCGAGACGTCGTCGTGCTTTCGAATTTCACCACCGGGGTGCGGGCCGGCGAGACCGCCGTCGGCGAAGCGTTCTTCGAGGCGATGGGCTACACGACCCACGTCGCGCCGCACAAGTTCGAGGGCGAAGCGGAACTCAAGCACCTGCGCGACAACATCTACGTGGGCGGCTTCGGGATGCGCTCCGAGCGCCGGACCTACGACTGGATGGAAGCCGAATTCGACATGAAGGTCGTCAAGCTGGAGATGGTGGAGAAGTATCTCTACCACCTGGACTGCTCGATCTTTCCGCTCACCACGGAGGACACGATGGTCTGCACCGAGCTTTACACGAAGGAGGAAGTGGCCGAGCTCGGGCGCTACACGAACGTGATCGACGTATCGGCCGATGCTGCCTTTTCAGGGATCTGCAACTCGGTCCGCCATCACAATCTTATCCTCAACTCCTCGCACATCCACGAGCTGAAGGCGGGCACCGACGATTATTTCGAAGAGATCAAGAAAAACCGCAAGCTCGAGGACATCGCCGTTCGTCTCGGTCTGGAAGTCAACTATTTCAACCTCAGCGAATATCACAAAGCCGGGGCGCTGCTCTCCTGCATGGTCATGCACCTCAACCGGCGCTCCTACGCCTTTGCGCTGATTTAGGGGCCGCAGCCGTGAGGGCCCGCATGCCTGC
>JALYNE010000062.1 GCA_030773375.1 Pseudomonadota bacterium | reverse complement strand
TTCGCTGAAGCCGTTGCGCTGTTGGCTGAATTGGTCGCGCTGGCCGCAGAGCTGGTTGCCGAGTTGGCCGAGTTGGTGGCACTCGTAGCCGAGTTTGTAGCTGAATTGGCGCTGTTGGTCGCCGAAGCGGCCGCTTCACCCGCCTTGATCGTTGCGATGCCCGCCTGCGCCGTCGCATCGTCGACGGTCGTATCCTTGCGAACGTTGACGCCGTCGCACGCGATCCAGTGCGCCTTGCCCGCGGAGATGGAAACCGCATCGCCCGAGCCCGTCGAGAAGGTCAGCGTCTGCGTGGTGGCGTTGCGGATGAAATAGAGCTTCGAGACCGCGGCAACCGTGATTGTCGCAGCAATCGAGCCGGTGAATTCAAGGAACCGCTTGCGGGCCTGGTCCGTGGCAAAGTTCGCTGCGCTGAGCGTCAGGTTCCCTGTGACGGCGATGCTCTCGAACCCGTCCAGCGCCTCGTCGATGCGGTCGGCCGTGTTGTTCCAGTTGGCACCCCAGGTGTTGGCGTTCTCGCCCGGACCCTGCTTTTCGAAGCGGTTCCGGCTGGTTGGAGTTGAAGGCATGTTGGGCTCCTTGAACAGGTGCGGTTCGCCCCCGGCAGTCTGTCTTGTCCGGCGGACATGACCGGCCTGCTCGAGCGGTGGGAATGTGCTCGGGTCCGTTCCCGGTTTTGTTGAACCAGGACCGAGTCCAGCTTCGTTGGTGTACCGTGACTTCCGAGCCGCCAGGTGCTTCCACCTGACTTGAGATCACTTCAGGAAACGATGGCGCGATCGCTGACGCGCCGCCAGTTGGTGCCGTCGGACCAGGCGGGAACCTCCCCGCCGATCTCGTCGGTGACGATGACGAGCCCGTGCTTCCACGTTGCCGCGCTTGGCAGCTTCGCCTTGGCGAAGGAGCGCAGCCTGAAAGGGACCGGCCAGACCTCGCGCAGCCCCTGCTCGATCGAGCGCGCGAACTGAACGAGCCATGCGGGCGCGGCCGCTGGAAGCTGGAAACTCATCCGCTTTTCATGCCGAACCGAGCGGCGCCGAGCGCGATGTCGGTCTTGAGCGTGGCTGCACCGCGGCGCGCCGTCTCGCGCTGAAGGCGCTTCTTCTCGTCGCCCTCGGCCGCCGCGGCCATTTGCATCCCCTCTTCGTCACGCCACAGATCGCGATAAAGCAGCATCCGAACGCGGGCAGCGATCAGGTCTTCAGCCTCGCTCGTCCAGATGTTCGAGCTCGCATCCTCAGCTGGCGGTGAATCGATCCCGTCGCGGTTGAACCAGAACGGCTCCTCGGCATAATAATCGACGGCCCGCTTGATCGCGGTCGTCAGCGCCGCGGCGCTTTCACCGTCTTGTGCGATATCGTCCTTGCTCGTTTCGAGCCGGATGCGCGCCTTCAGCTCAGCCAATGTTGCCACGGCTTCCTCCCTCAATGCGTGGGGTCAGCGAAAGAGTCCCCCTCCTCCGACGCCGGCCTCTGCGTGAGCCGCCCTTTCTGCCATCCTGATCATGATCGAGCGGGTGGAATTGGGGCGTCTCGGTCCATCCCTCCGGAATGGCCGTGTCGCCGGCTGCGAAGATCGCCTTGTTCCCGCAGGGGCCGTAAAACCAGGGCATGGGCTTCTCCTGAATCTAACCCGCCGCGCTGGAGAGATCGGCAAGCGTCTCACCTATCGGCGACATCGAACTGGATTGCGCCGTACTCGAGAACGGCACTCGTGTTCTCTCGGAAAGGGCCGTGCACCGCGCCTTTGGCAGCAAGCGTGGCGGCTCACACTGGCAGCGAATGAAGGCAAATGAGGGTGGCGCCAGTCTTCCGTCATTCCTCTCAGCAAAGAACCTAGAAGAGTACATCCCAGCACAGCTCGCTCGCGATTTGGCCGAGCCGATCCGCTACCAGTTGGGAGCCGGGGGGTCCGTTGCTAACGGCATTCGGGCCGAGCTTCTTCCTGACATTTGTGGCGTCTGGTTGGCTGCGCGCCGAAAAGACGACCTGCACCCAACGCAGGAGCACCTTGCCAGGCAAGCCGAAATCCTCATGCAAGCGTTTGCCAAAGTCGGCATCATTGCGCTTGTCGATGAGGCGACCGGCTACCAGCTTGACCTGCCCATGACGCGCTGCGCCTGTTGCTGGGCCGGTACATCGCAGAGGGGCTGCAAAAGTGGATCCACACCTTCCCCGACGCCTTCTTTGCCGAGCTAGATCGGCTGTACGGAAACCCCCGCACGAGCGCCCGCAGCCGCCCGCAGTACTACGGCCACTTTATCAACAAGTACGTCTATAAGCCGATTGAGAACGGCTATGTGAAGGCTGAGTTGGACAAGCTCAACATCACGGACGAAGGTAAGCGCATCGCCCGTTTTCACCAGTGCCTCACTGACGAGGGGCGCACCATCCTCGTTCACCAGATCGGCCGCGTTCAGGGCCTAATGGAGATGTGCACCGACATCGATCACTTCAAAACCGTGGCACAGCGTCAGAAGACGATTACTGTCGCACCATAACCTGTTCGACGAGATGAACCGCATCATCGAATAGAGCTCATGGAAGTTACTTCCGTTTGCCCCGACTCTTCCCTGTCTTGGCTTGTGGGCGCGCTGGCTCCGGCTCCAGCTCGCTGGCCTGGCTGTCGCGGCCAAGGAACATGCCGGTCACCGCTATGAGAGTGGCGCTCCCCAAGACCGCTCCAGCGATCGGTTGCCCTATCCAAAACGTGAAAGCGATAACCGCGAGCATGGCGAAGAGAGCTATTAGCGCGAGCCACTGGCCGCGAGTCCGCAGCCCATATTCGGTACGCACTAAGGTTCTTTCCATTGCCTGGCGGTGGCCCATGTTGCTCTCCGCCATGGTGATGATGCGATTGGCGGCGCCGGGACAGATTGCGTCATAGTGGGCGAGATCTTCCGGGGCAGGGAGAGGGCCGCTGTGCGTCTTTTGCAGCACCATCCCGATGACGCGCTCGGCTTCCCGGCGCTGCTCCGGTCGGAGAATGGGTGTTAGCTTATTGACGATTTCCTGAGCGGGGGTTTCCGGCGCGTCGGCGCCGCCACCGCTCTCTGGTGGCTTAGCCACACTCGTCCGCGTACTGCGACATTGCTCGGCGCATGTCTGCTCCAACCGCCCTCCAATCGTCGGCAGCCGTGCCCAGCTTGATGACGGGCATTGTGTTCCAAATATTGAGCGTTAGAGCGCCCTGCTTCATGAGGCGGCGCTTACGGAAAGCCTTGACCTTCCGAGCCGCGTCTATGCGTCTATCGTGGAATGTCATTGGTCATCCTTTGTCCCTAGTGCTGATTGCGCTTACGTTCCTAAATTGTCAACGAGCCAAGAACGTCAGGGTTTCCATATCGGCACCTCGCTTAGCCCCAGGTTAATGGCACTTTGGCTAGCTAGGTATATAGGTCCCAAAAGAAAGGGGGAGAGGCGAACCCCTCCCCCTCAGTGTTGTTACGCCTGGTTGGCAAGGCGGCAGGCAAGCTCCTGGCGAAGCGTCTTGAAGCCGTAGAGGACATCGAGGCGGCAAGGAAATTTGTCGTTGTTGATGTCGTACTGACGCACGATCCGCATCGAGATGCCGTCGAACACCTGCCGGCTGGACCAGTCGACGCCGCTCGGCATGACGAGATCCGCCGTGGCGAAAGCGAACGCGTCCGGGTGATAAAGCAGCGACTGCCCGTAGGGAGTCGAGGCCGCACCCGCGATCGTGACGTTCGCATTGACGGCGGCAAGCGCAGCCACGTTCTGCTTGGCGCCTGTCGAGATGAGCGCCGGACTGACCGACAGATTGCCCGCGCCGCCGGCATAGTCGGCAGTCACGACGAACTGCATGAGGACGCCCGTGTCCACCTTCGTCTCGGGATGGACGCGGGTGACGCCGGCGACCGTGACGACTTCACCCTTCCTGATCGTGCCGGAGCCGCCCGCGCCGCCGATCGGAACCGTGGTTGCGCCCGAGGCCGGGGCCGCAGTCACCTGATAGCCCGTGCCGGTGCCCCGCTCCTGGGTCGAGAGGTGAGTGCTCTCCGAAAATTCGAAGCCGGCCGTGCGGCCCATTTTACCCTCGCGATACTGGGCGCCGACTTCCTTCTGGTCGTTGAACAGGCCTTTCAGCGCATCGACCAGGTTGACGCTGTCGGTGGTGTTGGTCAGCGCCTGCCAGTCGCCGGCAGGAACCAGGTTGTCGACCATCTTCTTGCGGCCTTCGAGCACCTTGGCGAGCGTGATCGCCGATGCGGTGTTGTTGACCTGGGAGGCGACATCTTTCCGCATGGAGATCGCGTCCGCTTCGATCGCTGCCGCAAGCACGTTCATCGCCGGCTGGATGATGCGCTTGGAGAAGTCGTCGAGGCTCAGCGTCAGGTCGACGGAGGTGAAGTTCAAGTCCACCCCCTTTTGCGTCGCAACCTGCAGCGTGACCGAGCTTTCCTCGCTGTCCTGGGTCGAAAGCGTGGCGCCCGAACGAACCACATATTGGTTCGGCAGGCGGATCTTCAGGCTGTCGCCGATCTTGGCGCCCGATTTGGCGAAGCTGTCGTCATATTGGCGGTTGATCGAGCCGACGAAGTTCAGCTTCTGATGGAGAATGCGGAGGCTCTCGCGAGTCACCGCGGTCGGAGTAAGAAGTGAATTGGGCATAGAAAAAAGGTCCTTCTAGGGCCGTCGCGTCAGCGCGCCCTCGCGCCGATACTCGTCGAGGAAGCGCGAAAAGCGCGTGTCGGGATCGCGCTCAAGGTTCTCGAAGTCCTCGATCAGCTGGCCACCGAGGCGAACCTGGGGATCGGCAGGAGGGAGGAGTACCTGATTGGCAGCGAGCCAGTTGCGCACCAGACCTTCGTTGAGGCGGACATAGAAGCCCTCGTTGGATTGGACCGAGCAGAGGATCGGGTGGAGCGCGGTGTCCGCGACCTCGACCTTTTCGAACAGGCGCAGCCGAACCGGGAGCTCGGCGGGGCCCGACTTGTCGCGCTGGACGGTCGGCATCGACGATGTCCGCGTATAGGCGAAGCTGTATTCGCAGATCCGCACGTCGCGGATCAGCCGCATCTCCTTGATGCCGAGCAGGCCGAGCCGCGCTCGTGAGGCGGCAGCCTGGCGCTGGAGATCGGTTTCGCCGAGCCCATCGGGCTTAAGGAACGGGTCAAGGATAGTGACATCGACCGACACCTCCTTGCCATCGGCCATCTGCCCGCCGCGAAGCTTCTCTTCCTCGAGTGTCAGATGCTCCACGGCCATGCGCAGCGGATCGTGCTTGCGCACATAGTCGCCGCGCCCGCGACAGGCCGCCGAGATCCCCGGCGCGGCCTGCGCGTGCGCCAGGAACACGGTCGCCGCCCATTGGGCCTCCTTGTCGGCGATTGCCTTGCGCTGCGCGCCCAGCATCTCCTCGCCGACCTTATGGGCTTCGAGCGTACGCAGGATTGCGACAAGCTGGACATGGTTGTCCCATTCCGGTCCCCGTCCGGCGGCGCGCAGCAGCCGCTCCTTCTCGGCATCGGACAGGGCTGCCGGTGGATAGCCGTAGCGCGCCGATACCAGCCGCTCGAGCGCCGACGCCTGCGTATCGGCAAGCAGCCCCAAATGCTGATCGTCCTTGAATACGAGCAGGCGGTCGCCATGAACATAATAGGCCGCCGACGCGCGATAGGAGACCGGCTCCATGTTGATCTCGGCGATGGCGGCGGTGCCGGCATCCAGCATGGGGCCAAGCGCGCGAAGCGTCGGGCGGTCGCGCTGCAAGAGCTGGCGCGGCATGCGGCAGTTGACGCATTCGAAGTGCCAGCCGGCGAGCGGCCCGGGCGGGCGGCGCAGGTAGAAGCGGTTCTCGTCGCAATTGGCGCAGCGGTCGAGCTCGCGTACCTCCTGCCGTTCCGATGCCCAGTAGCGATAGGCGGGCGTGATCGCCTCGACCTCGCCCGACCAATGGGTCAGCACGACATCGAGCTGCTCCCAGTCATCGGCGCAGCCTGCCGCGCCCGTCGGGCAAGCGCTGCGGAACCGTTCGGCATCGCGCTCCAGCGCATCGACGCCCCGGCTCGCCCGGTGCAGCCCGCAGCGGCCACAGGCGAAGGAGAGCGGGAATGGCAGGTAGCTCGCAAAGTCGGGAATCTGGAAGGTGAACTCCCCCGTCCGCACCCGCACGACGGCGTCGACGAGAACGCGCCGGTCGACCGCCAGCTCGGGAGGGACGGGGTGGGCCAAGTTGTTGCCCCGCCGAGCGCGGTCCGCCCAGGAGCTGAAATATTCCTGCACCTGCTCGCCGATCGTGCGCATCGTGACGAAGGGCAGTTCGATGGTGCGGTTCGCGCTCGACGGCAGCGCCATGCACGCCCCCCGGCCGCCTTCGAAGGTGAACAGGCTGTGCGGCGCATAGGCGGTCGCGATCTGGCTCCTAGAGCGCTGCATGGTCGGCGGCTTCACCTTTCGCACTCTCACCCCTCCTGATCGAGCTCGCTCGCAGCCGTGCGCCGGGCGCCGCGATTGCGCAGAAAGGCCATAGCAGCATCGACCGCTTCGTCGTCGACGCGCCGGCTCTGCGTGTCGACGCGCGACGCGCGGATGGTGCCCGCAGCGTCGACGTCACGTAGGCTGGTCATCGGCCGCTGGAGGCCGCTCAGCCGATTGTTCCAGAAGTCGCTCAGGCGCCCGGTGAACTGGTCCGACGATGCCGCCACCTCGATCCGACGCAGTTCCTGCGCGATCAGGTCGGCATAGTATTCAGGGTTCGGCGGTCGACCTTCGGTGCCGTGGATCCCGACCGCCTCACGGACGAACGCCGCGCAGTCGGCGAGCTCGGCGGGATTAGACAGAATCCGGCTCAACTGCTCCACAGTCGCCGGTAAGGGCACGAGGGGCTTCGCGGTATCGGCAGCCGTGACGATTCGCCGCTGGAACTGAACGCCTGCCAGCCAGGTCTGCACCAGCGAAGGCACGGTCCGGGCGATCGCGCGATCGGCCCAGCGCTCGATCGCTGGCGGCGCAATCATGCGCTCGAGCAGCCGGTGGAAGGACTCGTGCACCTCGACTACGAAGCGGTCACGGCGGGTCTGCGGGGTCGGTATGAGCAGCGAGAAGCCGACATGGGTACGTCCGACCCGCGAGCTCGCCTGAATATATTCCGCGATGTCGGAGGGCATGCCGGCAAAGGCCATGGCATTGAACGCCTCGACGTCGACGCCATGCGAGATAGCGCTGGTCGCCACGATGACACGCAGCGCCTCCGAGATATCGTCCGCCATCGGATCGAACGCCGCTTCGGCAGCCTGAATCACTCGCTGGATGCCGGCGATGTCGACTCCGCCCGAGATCAGCTCGGTCATGAAAGCGGAAAGCCGATAGGCATCGCCCATCGCGGCATGCGCCTCATAGGCTTCTGGGGCGAGCGCGGCGAGGATCTGGTCGCCGCCCTTCTTGTTGGTCACATAGGTGAGCTCGATGCGGTGCAGATCGACCAGCGCCGCCAGCCGATCGAATCGGCCCGCAACGCGCGCGGCGGCCACCGCCTGGCGACGGCCTGTGGCGTAGGGCGCATCCGACACGCTCTCCTCGATCTCCGCCGCCGCGCGTTCGCGCCGCGCTATGTCGGCCGAGGACAGGTCGCGCTGCCAGCGGGTGATCGTTGCCGCATGCGCGGCCAGCACCGAGATGGTCGTGACGGTGTGGAGCCGGCCATTGGTCATGATGCTGGCATGCAGCCGGCCCCAAGGTGCCGCTAGTTCTAGGTCGTGCGGCGCATGGCCGCCGCCCGTGAGCACCGCCGCGCGCGCCGCAGCCGGACCCGATGCGGCAAACCCCGCCATCCCGCTATAGAAGGTCGAGTGCAGCGCTGGCCCGGGATGCGGGAACTGGCGCACCTTGAGCTGATAGAGCGCGCGCGCATGTTTGGCAGCGTCCGACACGGTGGCGGTCGCGCCGATGACATGGGGCAGGCGGGGGCGGTCTGGGGCGCCCGGGACGCGTGCCGCGCGCGACCCCAGCAGCGGCGCCAGCCGGCGCAGCCAGGCGAACAGCCCGGTCTCGAAGATACCGCCGAAGGTGCCGAGACTCTCTTCGAGCAGATGCATCTCGTCCTGGACGATCAGGCTCGGGAAAGGATCGTGGAACAGCTCGACCCCGCCGTCGAAGGCGGGCGCAACGCGCTCCAGTTCGCCGCTGCCGACGCCGGAGAGGTCCTGGCCTGTCGGATTGGCGAGGAGCCCGGCCTCGCCGCGCTCGACCGCCCGGGCCGTGCCGAACATGCCGGCGAGGTCGTCGATCGTATGCGTATTCTGGCCAATGAGCGCGAGCTTGTCGATCGTGCCGAGCAGCACCGACGGCGCGCGCCGATAGATGTCCGAGTCCGTGAGGAGGAAGGGGAGCGGCACCGGCCGCGATGCCCCGCGATGCGTCGCGTTCCAGTCGCAAGCGCGATTGAGGCACAGGATACCGAGGCGGTTGTGCTCCTCGGGGAAGAGCCGCAGCGCGGTCTTGCTGTCGGACCGGCAGAAGGGGCAGGTCGGCAGCTTGTTCCAGGCGGCATGTGCCGCCGCATAGCCGCGCTCGCCGGGCGCGGTGCCGTCGAGCAGCGCCGCCTCGTCTCGCGCGCGCGGCGCGTTCCACGCCGGAATCATAGCTAGCTCGTCGAGCACGACGCCGCTGCGCGCCTCGGTCCTGTTGGGCGTATTGCCGCCGCCCACCCAGAAGCCGATCTCGAATGGCGCGCCATCGACCCGCTCGGCGCGCCTGACCATCTCGGCATGGGCAAGCAGCCGCGCGAGACGCTGGGCCTGCTGGACGGTCAGAAGGCGCAGCGGATAGTGCATCATCGCACTGACGCCGCGACGCTTGCCACGCAGCCGATCGAGGAAAAGCGCGAAGACGACCGTGCCGAAAAAAGCCTCGGTCTTGCCGCCGCCGGTCGACATGTAGAGCAGGCTCGCGGCGTCCTCGTCGAAGTCGGCGCGGAAATCGCCTTCGAACTCGGTCAGGCGCGAAACCAAAGTCGGCAGATGAGCGAGGATGAAGGCGAGCTGGAAGAGGCGCCATCCCGGCAGCGGCTCATTTGCGCGCGGCGGATTCGCGCGGTGGAACGCGCGATTGAGGAGCAGCCAGGCGCGATAGGGGATGGCATGGCTCGATGCCGGAGCGCTCAGCCATTCGCCGCGTGAACGGGCAAGCAGCGCGACGCCGAGCTCGACCCGCCGCGCCTCATAGTCCCAGGCGTTGAGGTCGGCCCGGAACTGCTCGCGCTGGCGTTGCTCGTCCTGCGCGTCGCCTTCATCGGGATGGAGGCTGAGGTCGGTGGTCCGGGCAACCTCGGCGCGCCACGCATCCATCGCGCTAACGAGCGCGGAGAGCGCGCCGACATCCTGCGCGGAATCGCAGAGCCGCGAATAGGCGGTGGGGACCGCAGGTACCTCGCGCGCCTTCATCCGCGGCAACACGTAGCGCGGCATCCAGGTGGTGCGAAGCGTCCGCGTACCGGTGTCGCCGCCGAGATCCTCGACACCGCCGTTCACGCCGATCGCCGGCATCGTCATGAAGCCGGCGAGATGATAGCTTCGCCGCACGCGCTCGAGCCGCATGGGCGCGAGCGCAGCATCGGGAAGCTCGAGCCGGACCACGACGTTGAACAGGCCGCATTCCATGTCGGCATCGCTCTCGCGCAGATTCTCGAGCGCCACGCGGACCGACTGGCATCCCGGCGCGGTCGGATCGGGAAGGGCCTGGACGAGGAGCTGCATCTGGATCTGCGGCACGACGTCAGCGGCGACCGGAGGATCGGCACGCACGCGTCGGAGATACCCCTCCCACGCGTCGCGCGACCAGAAGTCTTCCGATTCCGGGCGCCGGCGCCGCCACGCCCAGTCGCGACCTTCCTCTGACGTGAGGAAGGCCCCGCAGGCGTCGCGGATCGCGACATGGAGTTGCTGGCTATAATCCGCGACCAGCGGCCGCCATGCCTCGGCATTGACCGGTAGCGGAAGCTCGAGCGGCAGGACCGGCACGTCGACGCGGCGCCACTTAAGCGGCGCTTCATATCGCCTGGCGATCGCGTTAGGGATCCGTAGCCGCGGCAGCCCGCCATCGTCCGAGGCCTGGGCGATCTGCGTGGCATTGAGATCCGCTTCCGTTCCCTGCGGCATGATCGCGCCCGTCGGAACCTCGACGCCCATCTCCCGATAGACCGCGGCCGCGACACTCGCGCGCATCTCGCGGCGCGCACGGCCGCTTATCCCGGCGGCTTGGCTGTCGAGCCGCCGCGTGATCTCGGCTTTGGCGCGCTGCGCGGCGTCGCTCGACAGCTCGGCGCGGGGGATCAACCGGCCCGCCCGCGCAAACAGATCCTCGGCGCTCGGCAGGATCCGCATATAGACGCTGAGCGCAGGCGCAATCCGGAGGCATCCTCCGACGGCCCTAATCCTCAGATCAAGCCCGTGCGCGGCGAGCCGGATGTCGCTCGATTCATCGTCGCCATCCTCGTCGATCCGCGGCAGGATGAACCCGCTGCTCAAGACCCGCGAAGGCTTCGCGCCGAGAATTGTTCGGCCGACCTCGCCATCGCCGGAAACCAGCCGGCGCGTGCGCTCGAGAATGGCGTCGCAGACCGCTTCCTTGAGCAGCTGCCGCTCGTCCGGCTCCATTTCCCTCAAGGCGCCCGGGTCACTCACGCGGCGTTCCTCCCTTCACGATCTCGATATTCTCGACGTCGTCCACGGCGTCGAGTAGCGACAGCCACAATCCGCGAAGCGCGCCGTCCGCTTGGCCGACGGCGAAGCTCTCGGGGTCCAGCACGAACTGCACCACGCGCTGGTTGAACTGAAAGCCTTCCTGGACGCGGTAGGAGCGCGTCGGCACAATCGCGAAACGCCAGTAGGTCTGAGCGAGCATCTCGTCGACGCCGTTCGCCTGCATGAACAAGCGAAAGCGCGGCCAGTCGCGGGCGGCGCGGGGCTGACGAGCGCCATCCTCGGCGGGCGTCGCAAGATCCGCGGTCAGCCAGCGCTGCACATTGTGGACCTCGCTTTCCGGCAGCGCGGGATCAATTTCGCGCATGCGCCGGAGCAGCTCGCGCGCCTTGTCGGGCAGAGATCCCGGCAGGTCGCCGCGCAGCCGCGCGATATGCTGGTGGTAGTCGGCCAGTTGGGCAAGACTGGTCCGCGACGTCGCCAGCGCATGCCGGATCCGGTCGCGGATCTCCTCGTCGAGCACCAGGATCTGGTCGCCGCGCTCGACCTCGCGCGCGGGGACCTTCTCGAAAGGGCGCGCCTCGCCCGAGGTGAACACGAGCACGTCGCTCGACGGGCGATAGGCAGTGCGGTGAGCGCTGGTGGAGAGCAGGATCTTCTCGCCGGCATATCTCCCGCCCTCTCGGGTCAGGTCGATGTCCCGCGGCTGCGCGATCGGAAGGATGCGGAACTCGCTCTCGCCGCCATCAAGCCGCTCGTCGAGCCCGCCGCGCTTCAATGCGGCCTGCATCGCCGAAGCGCGCCCCGCGACCGGAGCGAAGCCGGGCAGGCGTGCAAGCGGCCCGAGCTCCCCGGCGAGCAGCGCCGACCCTGACGCGTCGCCCAAGAGCACGACCTCCCCCGGCGTCGCCGTACTGGTGAGCAATGCCCGGATGGCGGTCGCGCTCGGTCCGGTGACGATGACGCGCTTGAGAACGCTCTTGGCGAGCGCCGGCGCTAGCCCGGATTTCTCATTGAGGTGGGGTGCATCGGGGCTCTGGGTGTGCCAAAGTTCTTTTGCGACAAAGTCTTAGCTGAACGCAGAGGAGCTCCCCGATGCAGACAGAGTGTAATCCGATTCAG
>JALYNE010000061.1 GCA_030773375.1 Pseudomonadota bacterium | reverse complement strand
CGGCCCCCGCCCGCGGGAGCAGGGGGCCGAACGCCCGACCGATCCGGACGAGGGCATTTGACGATGGACAAAGGCACAGGTCATCCGCTCCCGGAGAGCGACGAGGCACGTCACGACGAAATCCCTGAGAGGCTGGCGGAGGCGAAGGGCCGCGGCGAGGAAGGCCGGGAGGTGGTGACGCCGGATCCGACCGGAGTCACCCCCGATGGCGAGCCGTATCGTTACGACGACCTGGGCCGCGGCCCAGGCGATGAGGAACCCCCAAAGTGAAAGCAACGTTGGTCGGCCGAAGGAGAATTCATCATGGCGAACCAGGACAGATCGGGCATCACGGACCTCGACAATCTCAGCGGAAGCAGCCTCCAGCAGTCGCAGCTCACCGAGGCGGGGAGCGCTGGCTTGACGCGCGATCACATGCAGGGCGAGACCGGCGGGGCGCAGCTTGGCGGAGGTCCGGATCAAAGCGACATGGCCGCCCCCGGGGGGAGCAGTGGTTCGGGCGGATACGGCAACGACCAGCAAAGCGCCAATCACCAGGGGCAGCAGTTCGCGCGGGAATCCCGTTCCGGGCGTGACGAGGGTCAGTCACGGGGGGAGCGGTACGACGAGGAGCAGGGCGGCGGCCGCGCAGCGGACAGCGTCAGCAACGATCTCGTCGCGCAGACCGGCGGCGCCCAAGGCAGCTTTGACCAGCATACGGACGCAAACCAGCTCGACCCGGCGGCCAACGAGTTGCTGCGCGACCAACAGGAGCATCAGGATCGGGGCCAGAGCGACGCTGCCGATTTCGAGGGCGACGCGCAGTCCTGAAGCTGCGCTGCTCGAAAAGCCGAGGCGCGCGACACTTCGGAACCGACTGCCCCGCCGGACGTCTGTTACGGACAAGTTATATTCGGCTGGAGGTTGCTATGGCTGATTCATCATCCGGAGGGAACCAAGGTGGGGAAGGCGGCGGCGGGTGGGGCGGTGCGTTCGGCGGCGCGCCGATACCGCCGCAGCTCAGGGACTTTGCACAAAAGGCGGCTGACCTCGCTCAAAATCCAGTCGCGCGAACCGTGTTGGCCGCGGGGCTCGTGACCGCAGCGGCAGCGCTGACGGCCAACAAGAAGGTGCGCGAGACTGCCAAGAAAGCAGGTCGCGAAGCGGCCGAAACTGCCGAGGAGGCGGCGGACAGCGCAAGCCGCATGGTCACCGCAATGTTCGGGGCTGCAGCTGAAGCGTTCCGACGCATGGCCGATGTGGGTGCCGATCAGCAAGGCGCCTCGGGGGATCAGCAGGCTTCCGGCCGGTCCGGCGGGAATGCCGAGGAGAGTTCGAAGTCTGACTCTGCCAAAGCGAAGGGCAGCTCCAAGGCAAGATCCTCGGCGGACGCCGGTGCAAAGAGCGGGCCCAAGGGATCTTCTTCCAGCGCGGGGCGGAAAAGCAAATCTCCGGCCAGCTCGGCATCCGGGGAGGCTTCGGCCAAGAACAAAAAGTCGGGAAAATAATCCGGCAACAAAGGCCGACCTGAAAAGTGAACTTCCCAGGTCTCCGAGAGGCAGTTCATCCTGATGCGACATCCCGGAGCTCCGCTGGACTCATTCTTGGTTTCGTTGACCATGAACGAGGCCAGCTTCGTTGGTGTAGTCCGAGCCGCCAGGTGATTCCCACCTGAGTTGAAACCAGTCCAGCGTTACAGCGGCATGCCCGCGGCGCAGCGTTCGAACTCGACGGGATCGTGCGCGCAGAGGATGCGGACTTCGTCGCGATGCTCGATCGAAAGCCTGCGCAGGCGCTCCTGGTTCGCCAGGCGGCGCTCCCGGTCCACTTCCATCAGCCGTTGGTACCCGCGAAGCCCAGGCGTGCAGCGGCGTTTCGCCTCACGCATCTCGCCGCGGTAAAAGTAGGCATCGCCAGCGTGCAGGAGCCAGCCGGACGGCGCTCGGATCGCGATGCCGGCATGGCCCCAGGTGTGCCCGGGCAGAGGCACCATGAGGATTTCCGCCGGTAGGCCTTGAACTGCCCGCACCGTCTCGAAGCCGAACCAAGGCTCCCCTTGCCCCGAATGAAGTTGCCAATTGGACACGGCATCGAATTGGCGCGGCCGGTAACGGTTGCGGGGCACGAAGCCGCGGCGCGGACCGGTGGCGGCGCTGAATTCCTTGTCCATCACGTGCACGGTTGCGTGCGGGAAATCCTCGAGCCCGCCGGCATGGTCGAAATCGAGATGAGTGAGAATGATGTGGCGAACGTCGGTGGCAGTGAAGCCGAGCGCCTCGATCTGTCGAATTGCGGTCTCTTGCTCGCGAAGCTTGATGTTGAGAATTGTGCGCATCGTACGGGTGATACGCGGATGCGCGCCCTCGTGCGGCTGGCGGACGTCCTTTAGGCCATAGCCAGTGTCGATGAGCACGAGCCCGTGCGCCTCGGTCTCGACAAGGATGCAGTGGCAGACAAGACGGCCTGTCAGACCCTTGCTGCGGCCATCGAACAGAGCGCCGCCGAGCGGGCAATCGGTGCCGCAGTTGAGGTGATGGATGCGCATCAGGCGCCTCCGTGCTTGGCACCTTGCCCGTCTCGGGCGGCGGTGCGCCTTATTCCGAAAGCGCCAAACGGACGGCGGGGCGCTGAGTTCAGCGCCCCGCCTCTTGTTTACGCATCACAGGCCGGGAGCCTCCCGGCAGGGCTGTCGCTTAGCGGCAGCGGAAGCCGCGGCTCTTGTCGATTTCGCGCCCGAGAAGCGCGCCGGCGGCGGCGCCCAGGATGGTCCCAGTTGCCCGGCTGCCACGGCTGTCGATCGCGCGCCCGGCCAGCGCGCCCGCGGCGCCGCCCACGAGCAGGCCCGTAGTTCCGTTCTTGCGGCGGCAATAGGTGCGGCCGTCTTGGCCGCGCCATGTCCTGCCCTGATAATAGCCGTTGTCCTGGGCGAAGGCCGGCGCCGGCATGGCAACCGGCAGCGCCATCGTAGCAGCCGCAAGAGCAAGAGTGACTTTACGCATAACCCTGTCCTTCTTCTGATCAGTCGTGGGAGAGAACGCAGCGGTTGTTGCAGCGGTTGCATGAACACAAAACAACAAGGGTTCTCTCGCGCGGGGCTGGCGGCGGTGCCGAGCGGGTTGAGCCCAGGTTCACGACGAGCCGTTCAAGCGGTGCTCCAGGTTCATCTCGCTGTTCAAGAGCTTGGAGATGGGGCAGTTGGCCTTTGCGTCCTGCGCGAGTGCGGCAAAGCGCTCCGGGTCGATGCCCTGAACGTTCGCATCGAGCGTCAGATCCGATCGCGAAACCCGGAAACCTTCGCCGTCTTTTTCGAGCTTCACGCGCGCCGTCGTCCGAGCCTTCCCTCGTTAAATCCCTCCTTCGCCAGAGCGAAAGAAAGCGCCATCGTGAAGCAGGATGCATGCGCCGCCGCGACGAGCTCTTCGGGGTTGGTTCCAGGCTCCTCGCCAAAGCGGGTGCCAAAGCCGTAGGCCTGGTCCTGCAGAACGCCGGACTGCGTTGAAATCCAGCCTCGGCCGTCTTTGCCCATTCCCTGGTAGCGCGCAGAAGCAGTGCGTGTGAACATCTCGTCATCCTTTTGGTTGAGGCCGTTGAACGGCGGAGCCTGAATTGGTTCTCCGGTACGTCCAGCGGGATCCTTTCGGTGCAGCTTTCAGATGATGCGGAGCCGGCGCTCCTTGAGCTTCTCACGATCCTCGACCGCGGCGGCTACACCTTTGTCACGGTTACCAACGCCACGCACGCACGGGTGGTGTCGCGGCCGGACAAAGCCGTGGCGAGGTGTCTTCGGTTGGAGCCGCCCCTTCGTGTCAGATCTCCTGCCGCGGGAGATCATCGTCCTTCTGGAGCGTGCAGACCTGCTCGAGCGGGACGGCGCTTTGCTGAAGAGCCGCGTCCGCGTGGCGCGGATCCACGACCGTCTGATCATCCATTCGGCTTACCCGAGCGTGGATCCTGAAGCCGTTTTCTTCAGCCCGGAGACCTACCGCTTTTCTGATTTCGTGCGGGGCGAGCTGGTCCGCGTCGGGCGCTTCAGCCGGCTGGTTGACATCGGCGCCGGTGCCGGCGGCGGATCGATCTCGGCCGCGCCACTTCTCCCAGGTGCGCGCCTTACGCTCTGCGACGTCAATCCGGTTGCGCTCCGCATCGCCCGTATCAACGCCCGCCACGCCGGTCCGGAGGTGGAGACGGTGGAAGGCGGGATTGAGGAAGTGCGGGGGGCATTCGACATCGCCATCGCCAATCCTCCTTACATGATCGACGAGGAGAGCCGAACCTATCGCGACGGCGGCGATATGCACGGTGGGCGCACCTCTTTGGAATGGGCACTGGCAGCGGCGGAGCGGCTGTCGCCCGGCGGTAGACTATTCCTCTACACCGCGTCCACGATTGTGGACGGCCAGGACGAACTCCGAGAGGCGCTGGGGAGGGAGGTTCGTGGAATGGGATGCAGCTTGCGTTATCGGGAGATCGAGCCCGACATCTATGGCGAGGAGCTGGAGAAGGCGGCTTATGCCGACGTTGAGCGCATCGCGGCAATCGGGGTCGTGGTGGAGAAGCCGCAATAAGGGTCACCCCGGCCGGGGCCGGGGTGAAGTCTGGTTACTGCGCCACCGTGATGTCGATCTTGTCGACCCATTCGGGGAAGAAGGCCGGCTCGCGGTTCGACCAGCCAGGAGCGGTCGCGGCCGCCTCGCTGATCGACTGGAGAAGGGTGCGACGCTTTTCGGGATGAAGGTGCGGAAGTGCCGCCGCGGCGCAAAAGGCACCGGGGAGCCACGGCCGGACGGAGGCGCCGATCAGCCGCTCGTAGAGAAACCGATACGAGGCGAAGTCGGGCAGACGGTCCTGGCCGAGGTCGAAAGCCGTCATCGCGACCAAGGACCCCATCATCGGCTCCATCGCCTCGAGGCCACTGTCGTCCGGCACGGAAGCGCGGATGTGGTCGAGCCGCTGGTAGACGCGAGCCTGAGCGCGGATGCTGGCCGCTTCGCCAACATCGCGTGACCAGCGCTTCATGGGATCGCGCCGGCCGAGCCCCACGTCGAGCGAGCGCCGGATGTAGCGCTGCGTGCCCTTCGAAAAGCCCGCAAACTCCTTCATTTCGATGAGGGTCAGCGCCCCGTCCGCCGGCCTCGTGTTGGTTGCCATGATCCCGCTCCTCTTACCCTGGGGAAGATCATGCGCCCAAAACCGTTACCGCGCGCTTAACCAGCCCCATTCCCCGAGAGGAATTGAATCAAAGTTCATCGCGAGCCGCAACAGAATAGTTGCGGAGCCACGCGGGGCGGGAGGAGTGTCGCATTGCGGCAACAGCTGACGCGAAACGCCCGCGGTTTTCCGCGGCTGCCGCAACCTGTCTTTACTTATCCACAATTTTCTGCGGGTCAGCCATAGCCAGGCAGGGAGGTCCAGCCTTGTTCACCGCTCGCCTGGTTGCCGCTCTCGCTGCTCTCGCCGCTCTCCTGCTGGTTCAGCAGCTCTTGGTTCCCGGCAGCCGGTTGGTCTGCCTCCTCGGCCGGATGATCGGGATGGCCGGTAAAAGCGCGTTCCTCCGGGTTCTGCCCCGGCGCGTCCTTATCTTCGCTCATAACGCATCATCCTTGCTTGCCGCCGGTGGAACGGACGGGCGGTGCTCCCGTTCCGTCGGCTGAAGTGCGGTCACTTTGCGGGCGAAGTCGGCAACGTCCCGAAGCACCGGCGCCTTGCCGCGCAGCGGCTTTGCGAGTGCTGTCACGATCCCGACGTGGCCGAGGTTCGGGTAGGCCTTGATCTGCGCCGCCACGCCACCCTTGCGCAGCCTCTCCGCAAGCCGCTGACTGTTTCTCGGAAAGACGAGACGATCTTGCGCTGCGACCAGCAGCAAAGCGGGCGGATCACCGGCGCTGGCAAAAGTGACGGGCTGCGTCGCCTGAAGATCCGCAGCATTCCCAAAAGCCGCCCGAGTGATCGGGCTGTCGAGCGGGAGGAAGTCGTAGGGGCCGGCGAGCCCGGCAAAGCCGCGTACGCCCTTGTGATCCTTGCCGAGCCAGCGCGGATCGAAGGCCAGCATGGCGGCATTGTACGCACCTGCCGAGTGTCCGGCGAGAACGATCCGGTCCGGATCGCCCCCGAACCGCGCAGCGTTGGTCCGGATCCATTTCACGGCGGCCGAAGCATCTTCGAGAAAGGCTGGAAAGCGAACCTCCGGGACCAGCCGATAATCAGGAATTGCGACCAGGAAGCCCTCGGCCGCAAGCGCGCGGCCGACAAAGCCATAGCCCTCCTTGAACCCGCTGTTCCACGAGCCGCCGTAGAAGAAACGATGACCGGCAGCCTTGCCTGGGCAGGTCGGCGTGGGGCGTAGAGGTCGAGCTTCTGCCGCTCTCCGCCGGCAAAAGCATGGTCCCGCGCGACCAGCGCGCCTCCGCGATCCTTGGGCACCAGCGCGTTGAAGGTTTTGAGCGGCGAGCAGCTGGCGAGCAAAGCGATGAGGGGGAAGGCAGATCGAGTGCGCATGACTATCGATATGGTGGCGATATGGTGGACCCGCCAGGCTCCTTCACCCCCACGAATGCTGCACCAACGTCGCCAAGCCGTGGAAAGCTTTGGCCGTCCGCTTCGTTGAGAGCACGAACCCAGCAAAGGAGAGCGCAATGCGCAGCAACAGCGGCAACGGCAAGAGCAGCAACAACACAGGAAATCCCACGCTCAAAGAGCACGAGCGCGCCAAGGGCGTCAGCGGCAGCGCCATTCAGGGCGAGAAAAAGGCGGAAGGCTCAGATCGGAAGCGGACGGATTCCCGCAGTTCGTCGCCCAGCTGATCGCCACCTGCTGAGCAGCGCCCGTTGACGCGCGGGCCGGTCCGGAACAGACGGACCGAATGACCATAGCGGATTTCATTGTCGTGGGCGGCGGGATTGCCGGCCTTTCGGTGGCCGCTCGGCTCGCGGCGCACGGCAGGGTCGTGGTGCTCGAGGCTGAGGAGGCGATCGGCTATCATAGCTCGGGCCGGAGTGCGACCTTCGCCCATTACGGCATTGGCAACCGCACGGTGCGCGGCCTGACATCCTACAGCCGCGGTTTTTTTCAAAGCCCGCCGGAAAGCTTCGCCTCCGCTTCCTTGGCAAAGCCGACCCCGGCTTTGTTCGTTGCAACCGAAGAGATGCTGCCCGCGCTTGATGCGCTGGCCGCCGAAATGAAGCTTTTCACCGACACGACCGAGCCAGCGGACGAAGCGGACATGCGGGCCCTTTGCCCGATCCTCAGAACCGGCGAAGGTGCCCTGGTCTCGGCAGTGGTCGATCACGGCGGCCTGAGGCTTGACTCCGACGCGCTTCTCCAAGGCTATGCCAAGGCGGTCCGTGCGGGCGGCGGCGAAACACTGACTGGACGCCGACTCGCGGCGGTCCGCCGCGCCGCAGGCGATTGGGAGGCCCAAGTCGCAAGCGGAGAGACTTGGACGGCCCCCGTGCTGGTCAACGCCGCCGGCGCATGGGCGGACGGCCTGGCGGCAATGGCCGGCGTGCGGCCGCTTGGGCTCCAGCCGAAGCGGCGGACGATCATCGTCGTCGATCCACCCGCCGCCACCGACGTCCGCGACTGGCCGTTCGTCAAAACGGCCGTGGACGAATTCTACATGCTGCCCGAGGCGGGGCGGCTGATGGCCTCGCCGGTCGACGAGATCGACTGCGAAGCATGCGATGCGAGTCCGGAAGACTATGATGTCGCGCTCGCCGCCTACCGGCTCGAGCAATATACGAGCCTCACGGTGCAACGGATTGCGCACCGTTGGGCGGGGCTGCGCACCTTCACCCCGGACCGGATTCCGACAGCCGGCTTCGCTCCGGATGCACCGGGATTCTTCTGGCTGGCGGGGCAGGGCGGCTATGGCCTCCAAACCGCTCCGGCCATGGCCGAAGCCGCGGAGGCATTGATCCTCGGGCGAAGCTGGCCGGCCGGCCTGTCGGCGCTGGGGGTCGCACCGGAGCAGGTCCGGCCGGAACGGCTCCTTCAAGGATAACTGATCTTCACCTTCGCGGCGGCTGCTGCTGCGAGCATCCGGGCGGCGTCGGTATCCGTCCCGGTCGCCAGCGCGACGGCCATACGGCGATAGGGCCGAGTGGCCGGCTTTCCGAAGATGCGGAGATCGACTCCGCCGTCAGGCCCGCCGAGCGCCAGGGCGTCAGCAAGTCCGCTTATGCTAAAGCGCTCCGCGTCGCGGTCGGCGAGGATCACTGCCGAGGCCGAAGGAGCAAGCAGCCGGATCGCCGGGATAGGAAGTCCGAGCACCGCCCGCGCGTGGAGGTCGAACTCGCTGAGGTTCTGTGAAATAAGCGTCACCATTCCCGTGTCGTGCGGCCGGGGTGAGAGCTCCGAGAAAATCACCTCGTCGCCACGCACGAAGAATTCCACCCCGAAGATGCCGTACCCACCGAGACTGTCGACCACTGCGGCGGCCATGGTCTCGGCCTGCCGGAGCGTCTCTGCAGCCATGGCCACCGGCTGCCAGGACTCCTGATAGTCGCCGCGCTCCTGGCGGTGACCGATGGGTGGGCAGAAGAGGATGCCGGTTCGGGTGCGAATTGTCAGCAGCGTGATTTCATAATCGAAGGGGACATACTCCTCGACGATCACTCGCGCCCGGTCACCGCGCATATTGGCCACCGCATAGTTCCAGGCGGCCTCGAGCTCCCCTTCGGAAGAAACGGTGCTCTGGCCCTTTCCCGAAGAAGACATGACGGGCTTCAATAAGCAGGGGAGGCCGGTGCGGCGCGCCGCCTCGATAACCTCCTCGAGCGTTTCGGCGAACCCAAAGCGCGAGGTGCGAAGGCCAAGCTCAACGGCGGCAAGGTGACGGATGCGGTCGCGGTTCATCGTCATGATCGTGGCGCGTGCGGAGGGAACGACGGTGAAGCCGCCGCTTTCGGCCTCCCCCAAAATTTCGGTGCGGATCGCCTCGACTTCCGGGACGATGTAATCCGGCGCGTGATGATGGATCGCGGCGCGAAGACGATCCCCGTCGAGCATCGGGAAGATTTCAGCCTCGTCGGCGACCTGCATCGCAGGCGCTCCAGCATAGCTGTCGCAGGCAATCACATAGCAGCCGAGCCGTTTGGCCGAGATGGTGAATTCCTTGCCGAGCTCACCCGAGCCCAGCAGCAATATTCTCGCGGTGAACGCCATGCGGTCCGCTCCTCGTTCGAACGCGCGGATCGTTAGAGTGCTTTCAAGTCAGGTGGAAATCACCTGACGGCTCGGAAAGCACGGCAAACAAAGGAAACTGGACTCGTTCCGGGTTCAATCCAACCGGGAACGAGTCTAGAGGCCACGGCGCATGCGGAAAAGCGCCTAATTGAGGGCGCCAGCCTCAATGCCTCGTAAGGCACGCCACCGGCCCTCAAGCAGGCGCGGCCCGATCAGCAGTCCGGCAAAGGCCGCTTGCTATGCACTGGCCGGCGCGCGGGAGCCAGCCGCAGCCGCCATGTCGTGCCCGCAGTCGCTATGAGGCCCGCGCGCGTTGCCGTCTCGCCTTTCTCCAACGCAGCAAGGAGACGGTCGACGTCCTCTGCTCCGCTCCAGGCCGGGCGCAGGTCGTGAACGTCGCGGAGCGCCCGGATGGCGCGCTTCAACAGACGGCGGCGCAGCTCCCGGGGGAGACCCCTCGGGTCGATGCGGCACTCGCTTTCTGTCAATGTGCAGCGCTCGGGCCAGAGCCGCTCGGCCGCCCACGACAGTCCCTCGTCGGCCTCCCGCATTGCTGCGGCGGTGCGGGCGAGGCGATGGGGTTGGACCGCCCGGTTCTCGGCGAGGAAACGACGCACGGCGGTGCGGTCGAACCGCTCGTCTCCATTCGACGGATCTTCGACGTACGCGATGCCAGCTTGCGAAACGATGTGGACAAGCTCCGACTTCCGCCAGCCGAGCAGGGGGCGAACGAGGAGGAGCTCGGCTTCGTGGCGAACGGGGCGGATCCCTGCAAGTCCTGCGACCCCCGAGCCCCTCCCAAGCCGCATCAGCACTGTTTCCGCTTGGTCATCGGCGTGGTGAGCGGTGGCGAGCTGATCGAGACCTTCCGCGGACGCCCAGCGCGACAGCGCCTCGTAGCGCGCCGTGCGCGCTTCGGCCTGAAGTCCGCCCGGCCAGTCGGGCACGGTGACTTCGAGAATTGCATGGGGGCATCCGATGCGACCGCAGATGTCCTCGACATGGAGCGCCTCGATCATGCTCTCCTGTCGAAGCTTATGATCCACGGTGGCTGCCTGAACGCGGCCCGGGAAGGCGGCCGCGGCCAGCAGAAGAAGCGCCATGCTGTCCGGTCCGCCAGAGACGGCTAGGCCCAGCCGGGCCGGTGTCCCGGCAAGCGCTTCTAGATCGCGGCGGAAGCGTTCCGAATGCTGGGCTGAAGGGAGCATGGTCCTTCCATACAGCCTTTGCCCGGCCTCGGCATCGGGGTCGTTGCTTATGCTTGGAAGACCAAGAAACGCCTCAGCTGCTGCATTTTGCTTCCGCGCGTGCCTTGGGCAGCTGTTGCTTGATGAAGTCTCGCATGTTGTGCCCGTAGACGTCCTGGAGCTCGTTATAAACCTGGCAGGCTTCAACAGGCTTGCCGAGCTTCATCAGCGCCTCGCCAAGGAACAGAAGGCTGTCGGCGGCGCGTTCGCCCTTCGGATTGGTCTGATAATTGTTGAGCAGGATCTTGGCCGCGGCCGCTGGCTTGCCGTGATCAAGCCATGCACGCCCCGCGAGGTTGCGGGCGTAGCTGGCGCGCTTATGCTTTGGATATGTTTTCGCCATCGCCTCGAGTGCTGCCTGCGCATCGGTGAATTTCCCCTGCTCCCAAAGCCGGAAACCGACGAGATACGCATTTTCACCTGGATCGCCGGACGTGCTGCTCGTGCGCACAGGGCTAAGCTCGGGGGCCTGCGTGCTCGCAGGTTCGGGCAGCGGTTCCTCGACTGCGGCGCCTGCAGCCGGTGCGGGAGCCGCTTTTTGCAGGTCGGCAAAACGCGCTTCCGCTTCGCTGCGGAAGCGGTTCATTGCTTCTTCCAGCTGACGCACGCGGAAGCCGCTCTGTTCGATCTGACCGGTAAGCGAGGCGAGCTGCGCCTCGAGCGCGTCCACACGCGCGGTGAGATCCGCGACCGCGCTTCCCGCGGGCACGCCCGCTTGCGGTGCGAGCGGAGCGACCGGACGAATTTCCGGGTCAACCGTAGCGCCGGCACCGCCTGGAAAGACTTTGCGCTGGACTGCGCGCATTTCCTGCTCGAGCTTCCCGATCCGCCGCTCGACCGGCACAGTCTGCGCCAGCGCCGGAACGGCTGATCCGACGAGCAGCATGGCTGCAATAAGATGAAAACGCATAACTAAACCCCCGCGAACTGCTTCGCGCAGTGTACCGCGCTTGCAGCGCCGGTTCCATCCGGAAATTTACCTTGTCGGCGGTGCCGGCTGAGGGGCCGGGGCAGCGCCTTGCGCCCGTGCGATGAGGTCCGTCGCCAGCAGGCTGACATTGCCGATCGGTCGTCCGGCCGGTCCGAGCTGTGGGATCGCAGCCTGGCCGACGCTCACAGCCAGCGCGTCGGGGCGGCCCACCCGAAGTTGCGGCGCGCGTGCAGTGGCTGGTACTTGAAATCGCGCACCGCGCTTCAGCGTGTCCTGGAACAGCACCGATCCGTCTGCTTCGGAAACGCGGAGCCAAACGTCGTCGATGGCGGTGAGCACCACCAGCCCGCCCGCGAGCGTGGCCGGTGCGGCCCTGGGTCGAACTGCCGGTTTGGGAGCAGCCTGGGCGCCGATCGGTGTCTCGAAAGCGGCGGCCTCGATCTCGGGATCGCCACCGCCCAAATTGTTGCTCCGCCAGATGAAGTAGCCGCCGATGAGGATGATCGCGATGACGGCCGCGATGATCGACAGGGTTC